>QFNK01000017.1 GCA_003240795.1 Micavibrio aeruginosavorus
GACGCTGGTGCTGCTGCTCGGCGCGCTGGTATTGTGGATGGTCCGCACCGGTTACAAGATCAAGAGTTAGGTATTATATGGAAGAGAATTTCGTTCAATCGTTTCAGCTCGAATCCTCGCGCCTCCGCGGGCGGGTCGTGCGCCTGTCGGACGCGGCGGATGCCATTCTGTCGGCGCATGATTATCCTGAGGATGTCCTGCACCTGACGGGGGAGGTTCTGACGCTCGGCATCCTTTTGTCGTCCATGTTGAAATATGAAGGGATCTTCACGTTGCAGGTTCAGGGGGACGGCGCGGTAAAGATGCTGGTATCGGACGCCACGTCCGCCGGCGATATCCGCGCCTGCGCGAGTTTTTCGCAGGACGACCTTGCCAAGGCGAAATGGGATGGAAACCGGGCGGAGCTGCTCGGCAAGGGTTACATGGCCTTTACCGTCGATCAGGGCGAATTTGCGGAGCGGTATCAGGGGATTGTCGAGTTGAAGCCCGAGTCTCTGGTCGGCAGCGTTCAGCATTACTTTACCTTGTCGGAGCAGATTCCGACGGGGCTGGTCGTTTCGGTTGGCAAGCGCGACGGCAAATGGCGCGCCTGCGGCATCATGATTCAGCAAATGCCGGAAGAAACGGCGGCGTATAATTCCGAGCAAAGCAATGTGGATGAGGATGACTGGCGCGGGACTATGATTCTTCTGGGAAGCGTGAAAGAAGACGAGATGCTGTCGTCGGAGATCGGCGTCGAGGAATTGCTCTTCCGCCTGTTCCACGAAGAAGGGGTGCGGGTTTACGAGCCGCGCGCGCTTCAGGAAAAGTGCCGTTGCAATCCGGAGCGTGTTGGCCGAATTCTTGCCACGATGTCGCAGGATGATATTGCCGACGTCACAATCGATGGAAAAATTACGATGACGTGTGAATTTTGTAGCCGGAATTACGTTTTCAATCCGGAAGATATTAAAAGAGGAGCCGATTGATGAAGAAGATTCTTATGAGCGTTGCAGCCGTGGCCATACTGGCGGGCGGTGTCGGCGCATGCACAGCCTATACCAGCGGCGGCGATCCGTCCCCGCAGCTGACATTCGCGAATTATCAGCCCATCCAGCTGAATGTGGCGCGCACGGCCGTTGAAACGGCGTATGAAGTGCCGAACGATCCGCAAGACGTATCTAGCCAGTTCGTGGTATCGCCGGCCGAGGCGGTGAAGCGTTATGCGGAAAACCGCTTCCTTGCGCGCGGAACGCCGGATGGTGATTTTACCGTCACCATTCTCGATGCCCGTGTTCACATGAAGGTGCTCAAAGAAGACAGCCGCGTCCTGAAATGGGCGGGGGCCGGTCAGGAAGACGAATACCGCGTTTTCCTGAAGGTTAAGGTCACGCCGCGCCCGGATGGTGTCGTGCGCGCACCGTCCACCATTATCCGTCACGAGCGCACCCTCGTGATGCCGTCCAGCGCGACGCTGGCCGAGCGTGAGATGAAGCAGATCGATTTCCTCGAGAAGCTGATCGCGGATGTTGACGTGAAAGTCATGGAGCTTTTGGACAGCACGCCGTCAATCCGGTAGGGCTTTCCTCATTTGATTAAGAGGCGCGCTTTTATAGCGCGCCTTTTTTATCGTTCTTCGCATAAGAAAACGGGGCCATGAAGGCCCCGTTTTTGTTTGGTTTGCGATGTCCTTACTGGAAGGAGATCTGAGCGCGGCGGTTGGCTGGCTCGCGAACGTTGTCTGGTGTTTCGACCAGGTTTTCGTTCTCGCCGCGGCTGTTCGCGTTGATGATGTTCGCTGGAACACCACGCTGGACGAGGGCGTCACGAACGGCGTTCGCGCGGCGCTGGCCAAGCTTCTGGTTGTAGGCTTCGCTACCGGAACGGTCGGCGTGGCCAACAACTGTCACGCTGTTGAGGTTGCGTTTCGAGACTTCGGCTGCGACTGCATCCAGAACGCTTGCGGCGCCAGGGCCGAGCGTGGATTGGTCGAAGTCAAAGAATACGAGGTACATTGCGTTTTCAGCAGCCATCGGTGCGTTTGGATCAACATCGAACGCGCCTGGAGCGGCAGGAGCCGGGGCAGGAGCGGCCGGTGCAGGTGCAGCAGGCATCGCGCCTTCGAGTTGCTCAAGCGCGGCGAGGAATTCGCGTTTGCACTTGTTGATATCGTCTGGCTGGAAGTTTTCTTCCTGTTGCTCGATCCAGCAGTCAAAGCGGACTTGTGCAACAGCGGAAACATCCGGGTACATCTCACGGGCGCCGAGGTCGTACATGGCGATCAGGCGGGAGCGGCCGATGGACAGTTCATCCATGTTCGCAGCCTGAATGTTCCAGTCGCCGAGCGGCTCAGGCATAACGGCGTCACCGCGAGCGGAGGCCAGGCCTTTACGGGCGAAGTGAATACCGTCAGCGTGATCCGTCATGCTGTCGACTTCGGAATTCACGAAGTCCTTGTATTCAGACGTCAGTTTTTGTGTGAAGGGGCTACCCACGGCTTGCGCTTCATTCAGCGCATCCACTTCGTCAAATTTGTTGAAGTCGCAGGCACCAAGCGCCAGGACACCGGCAGCGATAATCAGTCCGCGCAGAATCTGCATCTAAACACTCCTAAATCCATTGATAAATAAGCCTTACTTCCGAAAGGCCGTTTTGTTTTTTATAACTAACCGGGGGTTAAAGTAAAGGGATATGACTAAAAAACAGTAAAATTAACCCCTTGAATCTGGTTAATTTTTACGGGATAGCCGACTCACGGCCTTTCCTAGCAGTTTTGAACGAACGGTTTTTATGTTCGTCGCCTGTTGAAAAGGTGCGGGACAACTATATCTGTTTCTATCAGAATCATCTAAAGCTTGACATCCGGACGAGCGTGCGTATTATCCGCGCGCCCAAGCACCAACAATTATAAAGTCAACCGGTTCCACAACGGGACATATGGCTGGGTCATAATAAAGGGAAAAATCGAAAAAATGGCGAAAGCTCTGCAATCTCAAAAAGTTGCCGTTCTGATGGCGAACGGCTTCAACGAAAAAGAATTCCTTAAAATTCAACGCGCTATGATCGAACAAGGGGCCATGCTCCGCATCATCAGCACCGACTCCGGCCTGGTCAACGGCTGGGACGGCAAGGGCTGGGGCCACAACTTCGCGGTTGACGCACAGCTTAACACGGCACTTGGCATCGATTACGACGCCGTTATCATTCCGGGCGGCCAGCGCAGCCTCGACAAACTGAAACTGACGGCGCATTCCCGCCGTTTCGTCGGCAGCCTTATGGCCGCGATGAAGCCGGTTATCTGCATGGGCGACGCGGTTCAGCTTTTGGCGCACACGGACCACCTGTCCGGCCGCACGGTTTCCGGGCCTGAAGCCAAGCAGGGCGTTATCGAAACGGCCGGCGGCAAATACTCCGCCGAAGCCATGACGATGGACGGCATGCTCCTGACGGGCGATGTCGAAGGCGACAAGCTGGATGCCTATGTTTCCGCCGCAATCGACATGATGGCGCAAAGCATGGCCGACATGCAGCAGCAAGCCGCGTAAATCCTGACGGGGCGGCGTTATGAAGGCAGAGATCGAGGCAGTCGTTGGCGAGGTTACCCAGGCGCTGACATTGCTGAGGAGGCATCTTTGACTGGGATGCCGCGCTTAAACGCATCGAAGAGCTGAACGCCGCCGCCGAAGATCCCAATCTCTGGTCCGATCAGGAAAAGGCCCAGTCCGTTATGAAAGAGCGGACACGGCTGGACGGTCAGATCAAGAAGCTCCAGACTATTGAATCTACACTAAACGATAATGTCGAACTGATCTCCCTTGGCGAAGAAGAGGGGGATAGCGGCATTATAGCCGAGGCCGAGCAGGCCTTGTTTACCCTTCAGACAGATGTCGAGAAATACCAGCTGGAAAGCCTTCTTTCCGGCGAGGCCGACATGAACGATGCCTATCTTGAGGTCAATTCCGGTGCCGGCGGCACGGAATCACAGGATTGGGCGCAAATCCTCCTGCGCATGTATACACGCTGGGCCGAACGCCGCGGATTCAAGGTTCAATTGCTTGAAAGAAGCGATGGAGAAGAGGCTGGAATTAAATCCGCAACGATCCGTATTGAAGGTGAAAGGGCTTATGGATGGCTGAAAACCGAGAGCGGTGTGCACCGCCTCGTCCGCATTTCGCCGTTTGACTCCGCCGCACGCCGTCATACAAGTTTTTCGTCCGTCGGTGTTACGCCGGTCATTGACGACAGCATAGAAATAGAAATTCTCGACAAAGATCTTAAAGTCGATACGTACCGTTCCAGTGGCGCGGGCGGCCAGCACGTCAACACAACGGACAGTGCGATCCGTATTACCCATATTCCGACCAATATTATCGTGACTTGCCAGAATGGCCGTTCCCAGCACCAGAACAGGGCGGACGCCATGGCAATGTTGAAATCCCGCCTGTATGAGTTCGAGCTGCGCAAGCGGGAAGAGGCGGCGAACGCGAATGCTGCAAGCAAGACGGAAATTGGCTGGGGCCACCAGATCCGCTCCTACGTTCTTCAGCCATACCAAATGATCAAGGATCTTCGCACGGGGACGGAAAATACCGATGCGCAGGCCGTTCTGGACGGCGATATCGACGCGTTCCTTGAAAGCTCGCTTTCCTACCGCCTCGGCATTGCCGACAAAAAGAAGAAATAAGCCCTCCATTCCCGCGTGGATCAAATAATACCGTTCGCAATAACAGCTTGCGCGGGGGAGAAGTGCGAATTAATGTCGGCTCTGATCCTTAAATAATTATGTCAGACAGCGAAACTTTTATGCTTTTCAAGACACGCCGCCCATTCCTGTCACACTCCCTGCTGGCGTTCAGCGCCATGGCCATGATCCATGTTCCCGCCGCGCACGCGCAGGTCAGAGCGGGCATGTTCCAGCCGGGTTCGTCCTGGAATGTCGGCGCAACGCAATTATCGACAGCCGGAATGAAGGGCGTTCGCGCCCCGTGCGTTCTGTCCAACGAGTATGACAATGGGTATGTCGTCCGCTTCTCGGGCGGGAATAAAAACATGCTCGCCCTTGCGATCGATTTCCGTCAGGACGTTTTCATGCAGGGGCGTAAATATAACGCCATGCTGTCCATCGGCGACTCGTATGTAAAACAGGTGAGCGCAACGGCGTTTACGGCAAGCACCCTGATTTTCAACCTGCGTCCTCTGGATGATTTCTACAGCGCGGTCCAGCGCGGGAAGTCCATGGAGCTGAGCATTGATTCCAACGACATGGTGTTTTCGCTGGCAGGTATAGCACAGACGTTTCCGGATCTTGAATCCTGTTACGCCGGTCAGGATGCGCCCGTTGTTGCACCCATGGTCGATCCCCAAACACGCAGCGCGGCGCGCAGCGGGCAGCATATGCGTCCGGTCAAGGTGCCGGGCGTTGAGACAGCCGCCTTGCCGCAGTCTTTTGATGCGATTGTGCAGGGTGCGGATATGCAGCAAAGTCCTGCACCGCTTCAACAAGCTGATATGGCGGAGCCTGTTTCGGCATCTATGAATGTTGCGCCTCCTGCGCCCGTTGCTGCGCAAGAAATTCGTCCGGTTTCCATTCCGCAGCGTGTGTCGCGCACCGAGGAAGGTATGACGGCAATGCCGGTATCCGTTCCGGTTCCTGCGGCGTCTTCGGCGCAGTGGCAGGCCCGTTCAGGAGAGGATATCCGCACCGTTCTTTCACGGTGGGCGGATACCGCAGGATACGATATCGACTGGCAGGCCGCGCAGAGCGGCAAGGTCGTTCAGGACGTTTCGCTGAACGGAAGTTTTGAAGAGGCCGTCGCACAGCTGATGGCCGAGAATGCAGCCGTAACCGGCGTTGCGGCGCACGTCGAAAAAGACGGCGCGACAAAAACCCTCTCCGGAGGTTCTTCTTTCTCCGCCCAGGCGGGGGCGAATGCGCGTACCGTATTGTCCCAGTGGGCATCGCGGGAAGGTGTCGAGCTGGTCTGGAACAATGCCGGAAACGTGGCGCTTAAAAAGCCTGTTTCGGCCGGCAGTTTCGAAGGCGCGGTGGAGGATCTTCTCGACCAGTATTCGGATGATTCGCAGCGTCCCGTGGGCAGCCTCAACCGCGATCCGGACAGCGGCCGCCGTACCCTGACCATCGATATGGACCGCGCGGGCTGATAATCCGTTATTTCTGCTGATAAGTTTGTATGAATTCCGCTATTGCATAAAACGCGCTTGGCGGGTGCGGCCGAATGCCTGTATCTTTTGGGATAAATTTTCAAAAGACCGTGGAACTTATTTTTCCATCGTTTGCAGGATGTGATCCCATGCGTAGACAGAAATATTTCAAATCCGCTTTCTTTGCCGCCTTGCTGGTTTCGGCGTCGATGTTTTCGCCGGCCATGGGGCAGGAGCAGTCGCTGCAGCCGATGGGCAGCTGGGCGCTTACGAAGGTGGACCGCTCCGCGCAGGGCGGAAATTCCTACTGCACACTGTCACGCAAATATGACGGCAATATCGTGGTCAGCCTCGGCCGCAACCAGACGGAGGAATACTCCCTCGCCATCGACTTCCAGAAAGACGTCTTCCCGAAAGACGAGGCCCTTAAAATCAACCTCCAGCCCGGCCCCGGCCAGATCCGCGCCTATGACATGATGCCGACATCGCAGAAGGCGGTTGTCATCCGCCTGGGATGGGATACGGGATTCTTTGACGCGCTGAACCAGTCTCAGCAGATGAAGGTCAAGATCGCGGACAAAGGGTATTCTTTCGCGATGCCGGAAATCAACAAAGGGCAGACCGACCTGAACGAATGTATGGACGGCCTGAAAACCGCGGCCAAGGGCGGCGCAAAAGAAGCCGCGCCAACAACGGACGTTCTGGCCGCGCAGGCGGGCAGCGGGTCATCCAAGTTCTCAGCCGCGAAAGCGCCTGACAGCATGGCCGCCGTCGCGAATGTCGCCGCACAAAAAGACAGCATAGCCGAGCAGGAAAAGAAGATCCTGAAAAACTTTGCCGATAATATGATGGCGCAGGAAGAAGGCGTTTCCAAAAAGGCGGATAGCAAAAACTTTGCCGGTAAAGCCAAAAAGGAAGAGCCGATAAAGCAAGCTGCTCTGGAGCCCAAATCTTTAGAAAGTAAGAAAACGGATTTTGCTGCGCCTGAAAAGGCGGTTGCGGCTTCTGAAAAGCCGGTCGAATTGGTGCAACGTCCGGCGGAAAATGGTGCGCTTCTTGCAGCTATTGCTGCGCAGAAAGACTTACAGGCGCAGCGCGATAAGTTGCAGCAAAAACTGCAATCCGCAGAAGCGGAACGTCAAAAGGTCGCAAGCAAGGCAGATGAAAATGTTGCTCAGATGGAAAGCAGCATCAAAGGATATGAACAGCGTGTCGCAAGCCTCGCGGCAGAAAACGACAAGCTGAAGAGCCAGTCCGTTGCTGCTTCTGCCACGGAAGCGCAAAAGCAAGAAGCCCTGAAGCAGATTGTCATGGTGCAGGCGGAAAAGACCGCCCTTGAAGCCAAGGTTAAGCAGGCCGAAGAGCAGGCACGCAAAGCAATGGAAGCGAAGAACGCCGCCGATGCCGCCGATGCCGCCGATGCCGCCGAAATGGCCAAAATGACGGCACAGATGCAGCAGATAGAGCAGCGCGTTTCTGCACTGACGGCAGAAAATGCGGCGTTGAAACAGACGTCCGCAGGTGTCTCCGACGCGCAGCAAAAGCTGGCCTCCGTGCAGGCGGAGAAGGCTTCGCTCGAGCAGAAGGTGAAACAGATGGAGGCGGCGGCGCAGAAGAATGCGCTTGCGGCTTCATCCGCCGCGGCAACCGCAACCACACTGTCCAGTGATGCCAAAGCGAAAGCGGAACAGCTTGCCGCGCTCGAGAAGCAATCAGGCGACTATCAAAAACAGCTGATCGATTTCCAGAAGGAGATCGCTACGCTAACGGCTGAAAACGCGACGCTTAAAACCGCGACCGCAGACAAGGCCAAGCAGGGTACAACATCCGCCGCGCAGGTTACCGATCTTCAGCAGAAACTGGCCGCGCTGAGCACCGAGAATTCAACTTTGAAGCAGGCCCTGGATGCCAAGGCTAGCGGCAATATGACGCCGATGCCGGGCGCGTCGAAACAGATCGAAGAGCTTCAGGCGCAAAACAAGGCGCTTCAGGACAAGCTGGCGGCCGCAGAAAAAGCGGTGGCTTCAAGCGCGGGTGACGACAAGGTAGCCGCGCTTGTGCAGGCGAAAACACAGGAGCTGGAAGCGGCCAACAAGCAGCTGGAAGAAAAGCTGGCCGCAGCGGAGAAAGCCGCTGTCGCACCGGCGGCGGGTCAGGACAAGGCCGCTACACAGGCGATTGCGGCGGCGGAAGCCAAAGCGCAGGAGCTTGATATTCGCAACAAGCAGCTGGAAGATACCCTGCGTCAGGCGCAGACGCGCATCGCGGAAACGGCGCTGAATACAGAATCGAAAGCGTTGCGCAAGATCGCGGATCTTGAATCCCGTCTGGATGCCGCGCAAAAGGACAATGCGTCCCTGGCAAAACAGCTGGACGACAAACGTCTGGGGCAGGAGGATAGCCGCCTGAAACTGGTTGCCGGCGACTGGAACCTTGAGAGCGCAACGAAGCGTTACAACGAGGCCGAGCGCGAAATCCGCCGTCTGGGTCAACAGTTGGAAGTCGAGCGTACAAGCTGTAACCGTGAAAAGTCGGAAATCGAGAACATGCTGTTCGACCCTGCGGTGACGGAGCAGAAGCAGATTGAGAAACTGAACGACCTGCAGGAAAAACTGCATCAGGCGGAAGCCGCGATGAAGGATCAGCAAAAGCTGGTTCAATACACTGTGGATCAGCAGCTGGCGCAAAAAACGCAGGCGCTTGAAGCTGAAAAAGCATCGCTGCAGCAACAGGTCGCATCGCTGAAAGATGCGGGTGGAGCGGCGGCGGTTGAGCCCGCAGCAGGCGGTTCATCGAATGCTGCCATGAGCAAGCAGATCGCCGACATGCAAAAGGCATTGGCGGACGCAAAGATGGAAAGCCAGAAGCTCCGCGCCGAAAATTCGGCCTTGGTGAACCAGTCCGAACAGGCGCGCGCCCAGCTGGCGGAAGTGCAGAACAATGGCGGCGCACGTGCCGACCATGTTGCGGCAGCCAATATAGAGATGGAAAAGCTGAAGCGTCAGCTGGAGCTTAAAGACAAGGAAAGCCTGACATACCAGAACCAGCTTGCCTCGGCGCAAAAGGAAATCCGCGCGGCCAAACAGCAGGAGGCGGCAGAGCGTGACTTTATCGCGGCCAAGATGAACAGTACGCAGCCGGCAGCGGGCAATGCCGCCAAGGTTGCCGAAACGGTCAAGGTCGCCGCTGTTGCGCCGGCCCGTGCCGCCGCAGGTTTCGGACGCGAAAATGTTCAGGGATTGCTGCAGAAGGCCGGCATAACCGCCGGTGTTCAGGCGGCTGGAGCGGGAAGCTTTGGCTGGAGCCAGAACGGTATCAAAGGCACGGCCAGTGTCAGCGCGATGAATGGCGGGTTTGATGCCATGGTCCAGCAATATATCGCCCAGCAAAAAGGTCAGTGCAACGGCGACTTCGCCTCCATGCCGTCACCGGCGGCGGGCGGCGCGAAGAAGAATGCCCTGTATGAAGTGGCCTGTGTGGGGGCGCAGAGCAGCTCATCCTCGCTCGTGTTCTTCGAGGACAATGGAAGCTTCGTTGCCATGTCCAGCCAGACGACACCGGAAAACATGGACAACGCCATGGATGTCCGCGACAGGATCGCCAGCAACCTCTAGGATTATCAGTGGTTCTGGCGTGAACCGCCTGAGCCGCTGTGAACCGGGTCATGATCCTTGGGCTTTAGCCGTTTAAGTAATAGAAATTCTCCATAGAAAAAGCCCCGCCGAAGCGGGGCTTTTGATTTTAGAATAGAAGGGCGATTATTTATCGTCCTTGTCCTTTCCGGCCTGGCCGGGGGCGCCGAAGGGGCGGAACATGCGCATGGCGTTTTCAAACATTGCCATGTTCTGTTTGTTGATTTCTTCCAGGTTTGGAACCGGGAACATGCCTTCGATGGATTTGTTGATCTGCTGGCGCAGCTCTTCCTGGTTTTTTGCAAATGTCTGAATCGTGTGTTCCAGATAATTCGGGATCAGGGGGCTGAGGTTGTCGCCGTAAAAGCCGATCAACTGACGCAGGAAGCCGATAGGGAGAAGGCTTTGCGTTTCGTTTGATTCCTGATCGACGATGATTTGCGTCAGGACGGAGCGGGTGAGGTCCTCGCCCGTCTTTGCATCATAAACCACAAAGTCGTGGCCTTCCTGCACCATTTCGCACAAATCTTCGAGTGTTACATAGCTGCTGCGTCCTGTGTCGTACAGACGGCGGTTCGCATACTTTTTGATGACCGTAGGTTCATCGGATTTTCTTTTGGTCGTGGCCATAGCCTTTGCTCCGTAAAGAATGCTGCGTGAATTATTAACTATTATTATGCACAAAAGTTTTTTGCAAGGCAAAAAATTTATTCTTTTATATCGTTCCGTTTCCTTTTTGCGCGTTGTGTCTTATAAATGTCGGCACAAATCATGATGCGCCAAGGCCCCAAACCATTGCCGTTCCAGCTCGGGATGGCCTCGCTTGCTTCTACCGGCATTGCCGGCGGAACGCAGTTTGATGCGGAAACGCTGCAGCGGTTTTTTCAAGGGATACAGAAATACCAAAAACATCCGTTCAAACGCGACATGCCGGAACTCGACATTGTCTGGTCGGATGGCGAAGCGAGGCTGTTTCACGCCGCGCCTGAAAAGAAGAAATTCGCTAATCCGGTTTTCCTGATCCCGTCCATGGTCAACGGATCGGAAATTCTGGATCTTTTGCCGGGGCGGTCATTGCTGCGCTTTCTCGCAGATGAGGGGTATGACGCTTATCTGCTGGATTGGGGACAGGCAGCGCAGGATCAAGGACAGGCTACTTTTGATGCAGCGGTCGTGCAAAGGCTGATTCCTGCTATCGAAGCGGCGGGTAGCCCGGTTTTGCTGCTGGGGTATTGCATGGGAGGGCTTTTTGCGGCGGCGGTTGCCAGTCTTCGCCCTGATCTTGTGCGCGGGTGCGTCATGCTGGCCACCCCGTGGAATTTTCATGATACTGCCGGGGCGCTCAAGGCCCGGCTTTCGATTATGAAACCGATGGCTATACCGTATATGACACAATATGCGCGGCTTCCCGAAAGCTGGATGCAGGCGGTTTTTGCGACGCTTGACCCCGAAAGCTCGATCAAGAAGTTTGCTTCTTTCGCCGCAATGACAGATGAGGGGGAGGCGGCGGAAATGTTTGTCGCGGTAGAGGACTGGCTGAACGAAGGCGTTGACCTTCCGGCCGGAATTGCCCGCACCTGCATGGATGAGTGGTACGAGCGCAACGAGCCGTTCGATGGCACGTGGACGGTTTGCGGCAGTGTTATAAGGGCGCAGGACATCAAGGCGCCGACTTTTGTTATCGCCGCGAAAGGCGATAAAATCGTGCCGCCGGATTCCGCCATGGCGTTCGCGCAGCAACGGGCGAAATGCGACACTCTTTTATATAACGGCGGACATATCAGCCTGATTGCCGGAGCGCGCGCGAAGGACGAGGTCTGGCGCCGCCTGTCCGAATGGTTTGCGATGCAGCAAAAACCATAGGAATTTTTGCGCTACTGCGGGTTGAAATCCGTGCCCCTCGCGCCTATTGTCCGAACAACCTTTCAATCTCTTTTCTGTGGACAATATTGCATGCAAGACCCCGTCGTTATCGTATCCGCCAAACGCACCGCCATCGGCTCCTTTAATGGCGGCCTCTCCAACGTGCCGGCCCATGATCTGGGCACCACCGTTATTAAAGCCGTCCTAGGCGATGCGGGCGTCGGCGCAGAGGAAGTCAGTGACGTTATATTGGGACAAGTCCTGACCACGGCACAGGGGCAAAACCCGGCCCGCCGCGCCGCGGTCAACGCGGGCGTGCCGAAAGAGAAGACGGCTCTTACGATAAATCAAGTCTGCGGCTCCGGCCTTCGCGCCGTGGCGCTGGGTGCGCAGGCGATCCTGTGCGGCGATGCGGACATCGTCGTTGCGGGCGGTCAGGAGAATATGAGCCTTTCGCCGCATGCGATGCATCTCCGCTCCGGCACGAAGATGGGCAATGCGGAGATGATCGACACGATGATCAATGATGGCCTGTGGGACGCGTTCAACAATTACCATATGGGCATCACGGCAGAAAACATCGCGGAGAAATACACGATCGACCGCGCGTCGCAGGATGAATTCGCCGCCGGATCGCAGCAGAAGGCGGAAGCCGCCATCGGCGCGGGACGTTTCAAGGACGAAATCACGCCTGTCGTTATCAAGGGCCGCAAGGAAGATGTCACCGTGGATCAGGATGAATTCCCACGCGCCGGTGTGACGGCGGACGCGCTCGGCAAACTGCGTCCTGCGTTTAAGCCGGACGGCACGGTTACGGCAGGAAACGCATCGGGGATCAATGACGGCGCGGCGGCAGTCCTTTTGATGCGCGAGAGCGAGGCGGCGAAGCGCGGCCTGAAACCTTTCGCGCGCATCAAGTCGTGGGCAACGGTTGGTGTCGATCCGGCAGTGATGGGGACGGGACCTATTCCGGCATCGAAAAAGGCGCTCGAAAAAGCGGGCTGGTCGGCGAATGATCTGGACCTTGTGGAATCCAACGAGGCGTTTGCGGCGCAGGCCTGCTGCGTCCTGAAGGAGCTTCAGCTCGATCCTTCGAAGGTCAATGTGAATGGCGGGGCGATCGCCCTCGGCCACCCGATCGGAGCCAGCGGTTGCCGCGTTCTGGTCACGCTGCTCCATGAAATGGCGCGCCGCAAGGCGGGAAAAGGCCTCGTGACGCTCTGCATCGGCGGCGGCATGGGGATTGCGATGTGCGTGGAGCGCGACAGCGCAGGCGCCTGGAAAGAAATTGCGTAAGGCATAGAGGGGAACTTAAATCATGAAAAACGTAGCAATTGTCACGGGCGGTACACGCGGTATCGGCCTTGAAATCACCAAGGCGCTGATCGCGGAAGGGTACAAAGTCGCCGCGATCTATCACGGCAATGAAGAGGCCGCGAAGGCGTGCGAGGCGGAGACGGGCGCGAAGGCGTACAAGATCGATGTGGCGAGCTATCAGGCGTGTCATGACGGCTGCGCCAAAATCGAGCAGGAAATGGGGCCTATTTCCCTTCTGGTCAACAATGCCGGCATTACAAAAGACGGCGTCCTTCACAAGATGGCCGAAGACCAGTGGCATGCGGTGATCGAAACGAACCTGACATCGTGTTTCAACATGTGCCGCGCGGTCATCACGGGCATGCGTGAGCGTGTTTATGGCCGTATCGTCAATATCAGTTCCATTAACGGCCAGAAGGGGCAGTTCGGTCAGACGAACTACTCTGCGGCGAAGGCGGGGATGCTCGGATTTACGAAGGCGCTGGCGCTCGAAAGCGCGGCAAAGGGAATTACGGTCAATGCGATCTGTCCGGGATACATTGAGACGGAAATGACCGCCGCTATGAAACAGGACGTACTGGACTCTATTGTCCGTCAGATACCCGCCGCACGCATGGGAAAACCTCAGGAAATTGCCGATCTGGTTGTGTTCCTCGCATCCGAAAAAGCAGGCTTTATCAACGGTGCGACTATGACCGCGAACGGCGGGCAATACATGATCTGACCCATATCCGATACGATCGGTCCGATATTTCGATACGCCCGCTATGGTGATCCCACGGCGGGCGTATCGCCATTGTGGACAAGTGATTTTGTTATGAATACCTGTCTGTGGATAAGGATTCCGATACTTTTCGTCCGTGAGAGTGATGAAGCCTTACAAAAGCCCGTTTTTGGCGATACGCCGTGATCCGTATGTGGATAACAATTTGAATTTTACCGTATCGGAAATGCAATAAATACGGTGATTTAACCCTTCGGACTTTTGATCCGGAATTATTCAAGATATATAAATGTTCTATATGTTTGTCCCGCCATCATGTCCGGCAGCCTTTTACACGGAGATATTATGAAACGCAGTTTTTCGATCGCCCTTGGAATTTTTGTCCTTCTGTTCGCAGGCCTTTTGATCGGCCCGTCGTTCATGGACTGGAACAAATACAAGCCGCAGATCGTAGAGCAGGCGAAGGTGCTGGGCGGATACGACATTGCGATCAACGGCGACATCAACCTGTCGCTTCTGCCGTCGCCGCAATTAAAACTTGAAGGCCTCACCGTTCAGGCACCGCGCGGCAGTGCGCCGAACCTTCTGACCATGAAGCAGGCGAATGTTAGCGTGGCGTTGTTCCCGCTGCTATCCGGTAACATCGCGGTCGATACAGTGCGTCTGGTCAATCCGGACATCCAGCTGGA
>QFNK01000411.1 GCA_003240795.1 Micavibrio aeruginosavorus
CGCGCCGCAACCGCTTTCTCATCAGCAAGAAATTTTCGCTTCGTTATGATACGAAATCCGCACAGGTACGCAAGGTGGTGGAGCGGATTACAGAAATCCTGAAAAACGAAGATACCGTTTCCGACGACAAGCTTCCGGTTCGTTTTATCGGATTTAATGCCGACGGGCTTCTGATAGAGGTGTTCTGCTATCTCAACGTGTCGGACAACACGGAATTCCTGCGCATTCAGGAAGACCTGATGCTCAAAATTCTGGACGCCGTCGAGGAAACGGGCGCGTTCTTCGCCATCCCGTCGCAGACGTTCCTCTCACATGAAGTGCAGCAAAGCAATCCTATCCAGAACGGATAGGCGCAGGCCTTAATTCCCGCTGAATTCCGATGACGACAACACGCCGTTGTTGTCGCGGTCCAGCAGAAGGAAGCGTTTTTGCACCGCGCTCATTCCCGTGCCGCTGTTGAATTCGTGATTGCGGAATTCTTCATAGCTCATGCCCGACGGGTATGGCGTGTGCGCGCGCGACACTTCCGGCGCGGTCGAACCTCCGCCGCAGCCTGCGAGCAGAAAGACGAGTAAGAGGGCATGGGGCAATTTCTTCATGACGATAACAACTCTTTCACCGAATTATGGTTCACGATGTCCTGCGCGTCATTTACAAAAACGGCATTCCATCCACGTTTGGAAGCGACTTCGATGTTGCGCGGATCATCATCGAAATACAAAGGTGTTTCATCGGCGGGATCAAATCCCAACTCTTGTTCTATTCGCGCAAAGAAGGCGCCGTCATGCTTCATGCAGCCAAGACGGGCGGAATAGTAAAAGTCGTTAAAATACTCACCCCAGCCGAGGCTATCGCGCAAGAAGATTATACGCTCGTGTGACTGGTTGGTGGCTGTGTAGAGGTGCACATAATTCTTTGCTGCAAGACGCTTTACCACGTCCATCACTAAAGGATTTACATTTGTGTCCTGATGGTGCCAATAATCAATAACGTCCCTTGCCGGTGTTTTATACCCGCATGACAGAAGCCATTGGGACATGGCCGTTTCAAAATCTGTTTCCCCAACCTGTACGGACGGAAACCAGCTTTTAAATATCTCCTGAAATTTATCGTGGTGGATGCCGAGGTCTTTTTGCAGATCGGC
>QFNK01000018.1 GCA_003240795.1 Micavibrio aeruginosavorus
TCCGGCGCTCTGGCGATCATTTTCGTTGCAGGCTTAACCGCCTGTGCCGTGCCCCAGCGCAATCCGCAGGTCGTCGCCTCGCCGGACAAGGTTTCGCTGATGCTCGCCGATGCCGCGGACCGCGCCTCCAACTCGCTGGAAACACTGGCCGCTATCGAACAACAGAAATCGCCGGGCGTCGCGGTTCAGCCAATCCACGGCGCGCCGGAAGAGCTGATGCGCGCCATGACGATCACATGGGTCGGTCCGCCGGATCAGGTCATGCGCAAGCTCGCCGACCGCGCGAGCTATAATTTCGTTACGCTCGGCAACCGTCCGCCGGTGCCGCTGGTCGTCAATATCGATGTCCAGAACCAGCCTGTCATCGAAATCCTGCGCGATATCGGCCTGCAACTCGGCGTGCGCGGCGATGTGAAGGTTGATTCCGAGCGCCGCATCATCGAACTCCACTATGCGCCGGTTTCCGGCGTGGGCGGTTAACCGATGTGGGCTGTGCGCAAAGGCCTGATGCTTTTCTCCGCCCTTGTTCTTCTGGGCGGCACGTCCGCTTTTGCGGCCAGCAGCATCGACGACATTCCGCCGCCCCCGACCAAAGAACAGCTGAAAATTCTTGAAAAAGAAAAGACGTCCGCTGGCAAGGAAGAAGCGAACGCCATGCCCATCGACATCCGCAACGATGCGATGCGCGAAGCGGCCTTGTCCTACGGCGCCCGCGGCGGCCTTGCCTGGCGCACCTATTACATTCGTCAGGAAATAGAGGCGCGCGCGCGGTATCTCGACAAGGTTTTTGATTTCCGCCAGCTTCTGATCCCCGCGCCGTCGGGTCTTCTGATCGAGCCGCCGATTATTTCCGAGGCGATCGACGCCCTGGTGGTGGAGCAGGGCGGATTGCAGGCGGCTGTTGCCGACCGCATATACAACATCGGACGCAATGCCCGTATCGTGTCCGCACCGCGCACATGGCGCGCCTATCTGGAACGCCAGTGGGGTGAAGTCGCCCCGCCGCCGGATATCCTCCGCCCTGAAACGCGCGAAGACAAAAAGAAATGGGACGGCTGGTTCGAAAAAGGCTGGGAAGCCGGCGTCGAGCAGGCCGACGATATTTTTCAGGCCGACCTGAACAAGCTGAACGCCGATCATCAGGGCATGGTGCGCTACCGCCAGCTTCTGGCGCAGGGCATGGTATCTCCGCCTTACGCGCTGCAGGTTGACCGCGGCGTGACGGGCGACGGAAACGAAATGCGTGTCGGCGACCGTGCGGTCTCCATCACGGGCTTGCCGAAACTCCAGACGGAAACCGAGCAATGGTCGCCCGCAAACCGGTAAGCCTTCTCAAAGCCAAGGACAATATCGCCGAAACCTGGCCGGAAGAACCGCCGCGCTTTCAGGACGATCAGGTCGATGCCTTCCTGCTGTGGTGCGTGAAGAAGAATTCTTCCGATGTGACGATCCAGACGGACCGCCCCGTTTACAACGAAATTTACGGCACGCTTTATCCCGCGACCTACCGCCCGATCGATGCGGCCGACATGAATGTCTTCCTTACCAAGATTTACGGCCCCGAGGCGGGCGCGCGTCTGGCCTCCGGAACCGACCTCGATCTGTCTTACGAAATACGACCCGACCGTTACACGCGCATCCGTTTCCGTGTGAACGTCACGCCTGTACTCTCGCGCGGCCGCGATTCCGCGCAGATCACGATGCGTGTCCTTCCGAACGAGCCGCCGACCATGACCGATCTGAACGTCGAGGACGACGTCATCAAATCATGGGCGCCGCGTCAGGGAATGGTCATTGTCACGGGCCCGACAGGCTCGGGTAAAACGACACTGCTTGCCGCCGGTATCCGCATGCTGATGGAACGCCGCCGCGGGTGCGGCAAGGTCGTCTGCTACGAAGCGCCGATCGAATATGTGTATGACGCTATCAAATCGCCGCGCTCCCTGATTTCACAATCGGAAATTCCGCGCCACCTGCCGGATTTCGCCCGCGGTGTCCGCAACGCCCTGCGCCGCAAGCCGAACATCATTCTGGTGGGTGAAGCGCGCGACAAGGAAACAATCTCCGCCGCGATCGAGGCCGCACAGACAGGCCACCTTGTCTACACGACAACGCACACGACAGGCGTCGCCGCAACGATCCAGCGTATGGTCGCGACATTCGACCCGAATGAACGGTCCGAGCGTGCCTACGCCCTGATGGAAACGGTGCGTATGGTCGTGACGCAGACGCTGGTGCCGAAAACGGCAGGCGGACGCATGGGCGTTCGCGAATGGATGCGTTTTTCTGACGAGGTACGCGAAAAACTCCTCGGCATGGACTTCAAGGACTGGCCGTCGGAAATTCAGCGCATGCTCCCCTTCCACGGCCAATCCATGGCAAAATCCGCTGGCGCCGCCTTTGACGCCGGATTAATTGATCGCCGCACCTATATTACGCTATCATCTAGTACGGGGGCAGGTGGAGCGGATTAATGGGTCAGCAGGAAGATACGGATGAGGAACGTGCGAACTGGCATTGGCGCAACTCCATGCGGCCTGTGCGTTTTTTCGCGCTCGATGCACGCGCGGCCATTCCGGTGCTGATTACACTTTTCCATTTCCGCATTTACACGGTCTTCCTGACCATCACGCTGATCACCGCGTTTTCCCTGCTGGAGCGCCGCGGTCTGACCTTTGATGCCGCTCTGCGGGCCTTCCGCTGCTGGCTCCTCGGCCAGAAACGTCACGGCTGGATATCTTTGAACCGCAAGAAAATGGTCGATTACGGTTGAGAAACCCTGCGGCCGTGCGGTGTTTTTTCCGCTTTCATCCTTGTCTTTGCGGACCTGTTTGAGTAATTTGCTTGCCTGCACCCACTGGTATTGAAGGATGAACACGATGTCACACGCGCTCAAGGCAGGATTTTTGCTCACCGCATGTATGCTCGTCATGCCGGTTGACGCCCGCGCGGGATTTGAATTCGTTCCGACCACCCGCGCACCCGCTCAGGCTGCCGCCCCTGCCATGGATGCACCGATGCCTGTGGCGCAGGCTCCGGAAGTGATCGCAGAACCTCTCGCCCCGGCAGACCCCGTTTTATCGCGCACCGTCAGCCAGCCGATGCAGGAAACCTACGTCCGCCGTCAGGGCCGCACAATTCCCCTGAAGGCTCCCGCGAACGAACCTTATGACAGCGCGGGTCTTCTGGCCGCGACGACGCAGGCGGCGCCGGTATCCGTCGCCCCGCAATCGCCTTACACGAACATGCACCGTCCGGCGGCTGCACCGTCCATGGACAATGAACGCCTTGTCATCAATCCATACCCGCTGCGTGACCGTGGCGTTTCGCAGGCCGATACATACGGCATGGACGCGGTGACAACGCAGGACGCGCATATCCTCTCCGTTCCGGCGGGCCTTTCGCCGATGCCGGCATCGGCCGGCGTGATGGCGCCGCTGCCGTCCGCCGCGCCTGCACCGATTCAGATTTCAAACACGCCGCGCGCGCCGCAGCCGGGTCCCGCTCCGTTGATGCCGCCGCAGCAACAGGCGGCACCGGTGCAGCCGCAAACCCAATCCGGTTTCGCCGATGCCGTGGGCTTTGGCCGCGACCTTCCGTTGCCGCTGGCGCTGAGTCAGATTGTCCCGCCGGGATACAGCTACGCCTTCGCGCAGAATATCGATGCGGGTGTGAATGTCAGCTGGCAGGGCGGAAAACCATGGAATGCCGTTCTGGATGAAATGCTGGCGCCCAGCGGGATGCGGGCGGTCATTCAGGGCAATCAGGTTACGATTGTCAAAGCGGCATAAAAAAGCGGGCTTCAAGCCCGCTTTACTTTATCTGAGATAGTTGGCCAGTGTTAACTGGGACATCAGGGCGGTCACCTGAAACGACGCCTGCAATTGCATTTCCAGTTGTTTGATCCGCACGGAAACCTCGGTCGGGTCCGCGTCTTCCGCTTGTCCGACCATGTCTTCATAGGTTGCGATCTGATCCTTGTGGGAATTCTGCATGATCGTTGTCTGTGCCTGCACCTGCGCCAAGCGGTACTGATCTTTTTCGAGCGCATCGATAGCGCTTTCCATCGTCCGCGTCAGGTCGTTGATGACCTTGAAGAAATTGTCCTGTTTTTCTTTCGGCGGCCATGGCGCGACATCGGATGCGATCGTCGTCGCCGTTGGATCGTTCAGGGCGCCTGGCGCATAATCGACGGGGGGGAGGGATCGCAGAACGCCGACCGCCATGACGATATCGCGCATGGATGTGTTGTTCGCCAGTGTTGTGTAATCGAACTCCGTCGTGTCGTTCACGCGCACGGTCGTCTTGCCCGCCGTTCCCGTTGTCAGGGAAGACGTAAAGCCGAGAACCGTGTCGTTCGCGCCGTGATAGGCGGCGATAAATTGATCCGTTGTGATGTTGCCGCTGCCCCATTCACCGACAAGGCCGGAAGCAACGAGCGGCGGTTGTGTAAGATCGGAAGAATCGGGAACAAAGTTTCCAAGCGTGCTTTCAAACAGGCCGACGTCATTGATCGGCGGCTCTGTCGTATTCGCACCGCCAAAAAGATAGCGGTCCGCATCCTTCTGGTTGATCAGGCTTCCGATGATGAAGTCATAAATATTGTCAGCGGTCTTCTGAATGGATTCCAAGTCAGGATAATCCCCCTGCTGCACGGCCGTGGCCAGCGCGGAGGAAATATGTTCCGTCTGCTTTTTCAATTCTGCGATTGCCGTGTCCATCAGTTTGATGCGGCGGTTCGCATTGGTGATGTTATCGTTGT
This sequence comes from Micavibrio aeruginosavorus, assembly GCA_003240795.1. Lineage (GTDB taxonomy): Bacteria > Pseudomonadota > Alphaproteobacteria > Micavibrionales > Micavibrionaceae > Micavibrio_A > Micavibrio_A aeruginosavorus_B. The sequence continues at coordinate 4,763 of QFNK01000018.1, forward strand.
AAACCTTCAGCGAGCTGATGCTGGTGCGCGCCCGCGTGGTTTTCATGATATCCGCGCCGAGACCGGACAGGGATTGTGTTTTCTTCCCCGTGGACAGCTGAAGCGTCAGATCCGTCATGCCTGCCTGCTGGTTTTTCAGGTTGCCAGACATATTCAGGTATTGACCCAGTGTGGAAATATTGACCATCCGAAACTCCTTTTAAAAATCCAATTCTTATCTAAACGCGCCCAGAAGCTCGTCGAACATTTCATCCGCCGCCGTGATCGCTCTCGCTGCCGCCGAATACGCCGTTTGTATGACGATCAGGGTCGAAAGTTCTTCATCGATGTTGACGCCCGTATCGTTCGTGAAACGCTCCTGCAATAGGTCGCGCAGGGAGGTTTCATCCGCGGCCTTCGCGTTGTTGCTGATGATATCCTGCGCGTGGTAGTTGATGACCTTCTGCGCGAAATCGACAACGCTGCTGCCCGTCAGGATTTGTGTTTTGACGCTGGCTCCCGCGCCGAGATAATCCTTGCGGTACGATACGTATTCACCCGAACCCGCAAAAGTTTCCGATTGATATTCGATGCTTCTGATCGGTGAGGATTCCGTCACGGCGCCGCCGGAAACGGCAAAGCTGCCGAACAGGGCGGCGACGATGCTCACAGGCCCGGGCAGGGCGGCAAGCGCGCCGTTGACAGGGCTGTTCGTCATGGCGGGGCCTGAGACGATTTTCATGTCGCCGCCATATCGTGGGCCGCCGTTATTTTCGTCCATACCCGGGCGCAGGCTCAACTGTCCTGTCCCCGCGTCATAAGCAACGCGCAGCCCCGGAACGCCCGTACCCGTTGAAGGGTTGTATTCAAGTTTGGCGATCAGGTCGTTGATATCGTCGCCCGGCGCGATGGTGATGCGCGTATATTCATTCGTGCCGACCCGCACGTCGAAATAGGGGTCTTCGACAGGGTAGGTGCGCTCGCTGAAACCCAGTGCGCCGAATGCTTCGGTTCCCATGTCGTTTGCCTGGCCGTGCGCGGAAAGCTCGACGTTGCCGCGCGACTGGATGGAAAGCTGTCCGTTCGCGTTTTTTGTGGCAACAACGTTCAAGTCGGCAATCGCGGGCGTGGCCGTGACCTGTGCATTGATCTCCGCGATAATCTGGTCGAGGGCATTGTTCACGCCCGGACTTCCGATCGGGAAGTTTGCTTGCGCCGCGCTCAAATCGATCGTCAAGGTTGTTGCCGCAACACCGAGGCGCGGTTCGGAGACAATAATCCTGAACTGATCGTTCAGCGGATCCGTGATGTAGTTGCGAAGCGTTTCCATCAGGTCTGTGCCTGCGGCGGCCCCGTCGTCGATCTGCGTGAAGTTCGACAGGTTGATGCCGCCGACCACGTTGTTGGAGGAAGGAAGTCCCAGCCATGATTGAAGATCGGTGGCGGGCAGCGCGACGTTCAGGTTCGTCGTGCCGTTGGCCTCCATATGCGAAACCGTGCCGAAACCGAATTCAATCACGCGGCGAATGACTTCGTTGGAGCTGCCCTGAATGACTTTGTCCGATGTGTAGGTGCCTTTCTGGACAAGTGTGATGTCTTTCAGGATTTGTTCGTTCACGCGGATGGTCGAGGCAAATCCGACATAGCTTACGGCGACAGGCGGGTTTGCATTCGGGTCGGGAGGGGTGTCGACCGGAACCGTGCCGGACGCATCTGTGAAAAGGCGCAGGCCTTGCGCGTCAAGGCGCAGGGCAAGCTTGTGCGCCGTTTCATCCATCTGTGCTTGGTACTGGACAAGCGTTTGATCGCGCAGCTCGATAAGCGCGCCGAGCTTTCCGCCGGTCGATGGGTCGGTAATATTGACGGCGGACGGGTTCGTCGCAGGATTTCCGCCGACATAGATACCCGCGACGTTGGCCGGATAGGTGGACGTTGCGCCCAGCGGCTGCGGATTGAAATAAAGCGGCGTTGCCGTTTCATCGGCAAGCTGCACGCCGCGCTGCGTCTGCACAACCATCACGCCGTCGCCGCGTGTAAAGAAGGTGACATCCATCAATGTCGCCAGTTCCTTGACCGCGTTGTCGCGCTGATCCGCTATGGCGGCCGTGGAGCGTCCAAGGACGGTCTGGCCCTTGATCTGCTTGTTCAGGTTTGCAACCTGTTCCAGAAGCGTATTGATGCGGCCTACCGTATCGCCCATGTCCGCCTGCGCGTCATTGCGCATTTCTGTAAGCAGCTGGCCGAATTCATTCAGTTCTCTGGCGACCGTTTCCGCCTGCGAAACGATTGCCTGCTGGGAGAAGCCGTCGGCGGGCGCATCGGCAAGCCCGGCGAATTTGTCCTTCAACAGGGAAATTTGTGCCGCGATGGACGTTTCCTTGTTGGTCGCGCCGTGGAATTTCTCGATTGTATCGAGGTAGGAGGCCTTTACTTCCGAATAGGAAACCACGCTGACCTTCGTCCATAGCTCCCGCTCCAGGTTCAGATCGACCTTTCTGATAATAGGGTCGCCCCGGACACCGATGGTTTCTCCAGTCGTATTAATGGCTTGGGTGGATTGGGGCAGAATTTTCCGGGTATAGCCCGGCGTGGTCGCGTTGGAAATGTTGTTGGATATGACGCTAAGCTGCTGCTGCGCTACGCGCAGGCCGGAAATGGCGGAATTCAGGGCATAAAGAGACATATCCTCGGGTCCTCTGGCTTATATTCGCCCGTCTTGCCAATTCGCGGCGGGCGATTTTCAAAGGATAACATGCAAGGGGAATGCCAAAGGTTTTGGGGGCCTTATTCGCCTTTTTCGAACATGGCGCGTCTTGCGCCGTCATAAACGGCATCCGCCTGTTCGCGCAGCCTTATTTCAAGGATCATGGACATCAGCATTTCGCGGCGTTGCAGGGCGGCCTGGGTGTCGCGTTCCTGCATAAGCTTCACGGCCTTCATGGCGGCGCGGATGCGTTTGACGTTCGCGGGCTTGTCGTACAGGTTCGTATAGAAAGCCGGGCTCTGATACATCTTCTTGGTCAGCAATTCCATCTGCGCGTAATAGCTGGGGTTCTCGCCGAGAAGTTTCTTGATCTCTTCGTCCTGCAGGCCGAAATCGCGCATCAATGCCTTCATATACGGGGCCGCCGTCTGCGCGTCCCTGTTTGGTGTGGCTGTTTTCAGGGCGATGATGCTGGCAAAGCTGTTACGCGCAATGCCGCGCATCGCGACGATGGAGCGCAGGTTCATATATTGATATTCGTAGTTGCGGCGTTCCAGCAGATCGGTCGGCACACGCGGCAGGGGATCATGCGCGAACAGGTTGTCGATGAGGGCGAAGACCGCTTCTTCGTCCGGGGTGACCTCCTGATCCGTCATTTTGATATCGAGCGAGAGTTTGGAATCGATCGTCCTGGTGAAGTCTATGTCCGCGTTGACAAGCTCCTTGGGCGGATTCTGGTTTATACAGAGATTCTTCAGCCCGTTTGCATCATCGCTCTGGTCGCAGAAACGTTTTCTGAACTGGTGGATACGGCTGAGCGAGTCGGAAAGGATCGAGCTGCCTTTTGTGTCCCCGTTGCCAAGCTCCCTCTGCATGACATCGGTCGACAGCGCGTTGCGCGTCAGGTTGGCGCTGCGTTCCGACGCGACCAGATCGCGGGAGAAGGTGCCGAATGTGCACATTTGTTCGCTTGGGTGATAATCCTTGTGCGCCTCGACCGCTTTTCTCTGCATCGAGCGCTGTGTCTCGAGCTGGTCCTTTGCGTCGAGCAGCATGCCGATCCCCTGCACCTGCATCGCCATGTTCGCCGTGAACTGCTCGGCCATCATCATCAGGCCCGTGAGCCAGTAATTTTTGAGCGGATCGGGGTCGCCGCCCAGATCGTCCTGCGGAATGCCCAGCTCATCCATTGATTCAATCTGCGGCTGGGTTGCAACCGGTTGAGATTGCTGCGGGTCGTAAGGTGCCGGCGTACACTGGCCTGGAACGGGCTTTCCGCCATGTTTACACATATAGTATGTCAGTGACGTATTGAGTTCGTCTGAGGAGCCGCCCTTCCCGGACAAAATACGCTGGCACGTCGATTTGCCGTTACCGCCAAGGTGCATGGCGCCCAGCAGTCCGGATTCAGTCGGTTGGCAGGTCAGTGTCTTTCCCTGTCCGCTTCCCGTAAAAGTCTGCCCGCTTTGCAAGAGCTGCTGGCACGCGGGTTCTTTTTTTAAACGGTCCAGACTCTCGGCCAGGTAGGCGTCCATAATACATTCCTGAACGCCCTGACAGGCGGCCGAAATCCACGCAGAATCTGAATCGCATGATGATCCGTTACACTGTGGATTGCTTTTGATATAGGACGAGCGTGTAGCACGAATAAACTGATACTTGCCGCGTGCACCACCTCTGCATTCGGACCCTTTGTTCATACATATGGCTGAATAATTTCCACCAGATTCAGTGCCGCTGAGCGACGCTTTGATGGCGGTAAAGTCGCATTGTCCAGAGCCCGCGCCGGGAGTGCCCGAGGCATCCGCGCTGTTCGCGCCTGTTCCGGCACCTGCGGTTGCATTGGCTGTTACAGGAGGAGGGTCCGCCAGGACGCCGCCCGAAAGAATGCTTCCGATGATCAGTACGGCGGCGAATATTCCGGCGAAATTCTTGGCATGCATAGCCATCATAAAATCTCCTTCCGTGCCGGGAAGGACTGGCAGAAGCCGAACGGCGTCTTTGTTTCGACACGCAGGCAGGCATTGGCCTGATCGCCGATATTGAACACCAGCTCCGCGAGATAACGGCCGCTCCAGTCGGTGTAATAATCCGCACTGGATTCCGCGCCGTTCATTGTGATGTAAATTCTGTCCTGCGGGCGGAACCCGTCAAAGAGGACATTGTAATGCACGCCCGCCGAATCCATGGTGATCGTCAGGTCGTGATATTTGCCGTCCTTGTCCTGAAGATGCACATCCAGCTTGAACGGCAGATAAAAATTGTTTCTCTGCTCCTCACTTAATACCGCGATACCGTTTTCTACGGGCAGGCTCACCGTTCCGCTGCGTGTCGTCAGAACGGCTTCTATCTTCGTGCTTTCGGGAAGGCCGGTAAAGGTCAGGAACTCCGGCGGCTGGACGCGTTTCCTCTCTTCAAGATTGATAAGGAAAAATGCGGCGGCAATGGCGAGGAGGGCGCATACCAGCAGCGCGATACCGCCGATGGTCTTGATGCGATCCTTTTGAATTTTCTGCCCCTGCATCATGCCGCCCGCACCGTTAGTCCGGCAGCTTGATCGGCAGATCCGTGTACGGACGGTTCAGCTCGTTGACCGCCTTGTCCTGTGCTTCGATCAGGGCAGTCTCCAGCATGACCGCGAGGATCGCTTCGGAACGCAGGGCGCTGCGGTATATATCGCGGCGCTGCATCAGCTCGATCGCCTGCATGGACACGGCCTTGCGGTCGATGTTCGCGGGTTTGTCGTAAAGATCGGTATAGAACATGGGGTTCTGATAGATCTTCTTCGTCATAAGCTCCATTTGCGCGTAGTAGCTCGGACGGTCGCCCAAGAAGGCGGTCAGCTCTTTTTCATCCGCAACACCCATCTCTTTCAGAAGGGCATGCAGGTAAGGCTTCACTTCCTTCTCCCCTTGGGATTTCATGCCGGCGATAGCCGCGAAAGAGTTCCTGGCAACGGAGCGCTTCGCCGCGATGGAACGGATATTCATGTAATGATACGCGCCATTGACGTTTACATTCCCGTCTTTGTCGGTAAGGAAAGTCTGCGCCATGATAGGGGAGACGCGATGCGCAAACAGGTTGGCCGAAAGCGCAAAAACATCCTCTTCATCTGCCGACAACGTCTGGACATGTTTGTTGTCCTTGTGATCCGTGTCGCCTTCACTGGTGAAATCCAGTTTCAACGTCAGCGGCGTTTCCATGACGGCCGTGTAATTCACGTCATAATCCATGCGGCTCGGGTCTTTGGATTCATCCGGGCAGAGTTTGGATAGCCCGTTCCCATTACTGACCTTGCTGCAATATAGTTTGCGGAATTGGGCGATGCGGCTCGCCATATCCGACATCTGGCCGTTTCCGGCAAGTGTGTCCGCGCTCAGAAGTTCACGCTGTATCAAACGCGATGAGAACGCAGCCGTGGACAGCTCGGTATTTCTTTCGGACGCCGCAAGACTGCGCGTGACCGTTCCGAACGTACAGACACCCTCGCTCGGATGATAATCCTTGTGGGCGCGGGCGGTCAGTTCCTGAAAAAGTCGCTGTGTTTCAAGCTGGTGCTTGGCATCAAGAAGCGCGCCGATGGCAACGACCTGATGCATCGCCATGGCGGACATTTGCTCGGTAAAGAGCATCAATGCGGGAAGCAGATGCTTTTCAAACACTTCTTTCACCAGCCACTCACGGTGATTGATGAATTCCTGCTTCAGGTGCTCGATGGTTTTTTTCTTCTGCTTTTCCGATGTACAGGCGCAGGATTCAGAGCAAGACGTTACGTGTGGCGGACAAGTTCCGCAGCATTGCTGCGCCCATGCTGGAGTGGAGGGCACAAAAAACGGCAGCGATAATGAGACCGCAAGAACAACAACGATAACTCTCTTCATGAATGTCATTGTTTCGTCCCCTGCGCCTGATTGAGTTTGCCAATCGCGTTGGATACTTTTTCCTGCTCACGCTGCAGCATGGTTTCGAGCAGGACGGCCAGAACCGCCTCGCTGCGCAGCAGGGAGTTGTAGAAGTCGCGGTCCTGCATCAGGCCGATCGCCTGCAGCGCGGCACCCTTGCGCTGGATGTTCGCTGGCTTGTCGTACAGCTCCGTATAGAAAAGCGGGTTCTGATAAATTTTCTTCGTCAGGATTTCCATCTGCGCGAAATAGCTGGGGTTCTTGCCGAGGAATTTTTCGATCTCGTCGCTGCTTTCGACACCCAGTTCCTTGATCAGGGCCTTCGTGTACGGCGCGGAGCCCGGCTCGCCCGCTGCGCGCATCGCCGTGATGGCCGCGAAGGAGTTCTGTGCGACCGAGCGTTTGGCGTAAACGGCGCGCAGATCCATGTATCTTTCGGTAGGCCCTAAGCGGACACGGCCTTCATTGTCGGCAAATTTTTCAGGTTCGAATTCCGGCGCGATCTTGTGCGCGAACAAATTGGCCGAAAGCGCAAACAGGTTCTCGAGATCTTCCGTCGGCTTGTTCTCGCCCGATGCTTGCTGCGCGGCATTTGCGTCTTTTGTCGGGACCAGATCGATGTCCAGCGTCAGGCGGGATTCGACGTTGCGGGTGTAATCGACATCTATATTGCGGCGTTCCGGTTTCGGCACGGCGTTCGGGCACAGCTTGGAAAGGCCGTTGCCGTTGTCCGCCTGGTCGCAATAGGTTTTGATATAGGTCTGCAGGCGCGAGCGGATATCGGAATCCTCTCCCTCTGCCGACACTACATCTCCCTTGAGCAACTGGCGCTGATTCATGCGGTCGGCCAGCGCAATCTGGACCATATCGGATTTGCGCTCCGATCCGGCGAGCGAACGGACCGCCGTACCAAAAGTACACATGCCTTCGCTTGGCTGATAATCCTTGTGCGCTTCGGCCGTCATCTGCTGGAACAGGCGCTGTGTTTCAAGCTGGTGCTTGGCGTCGAGGAACGCGCCGATCATCGTAATCTGGTGGATGCCCACGGCGGTGAGCTGCTCCGCCATCAGCATCAGTGCGGGCAGGATATGCTCCAGCCAGTAGGTATTCAGGAACCATTTCACATGCTTGGCGAATTCGGATGTGATCTCCGAACGAACCTCCGCATAGTGAAGCGGAATTTTCGTATGGCAGGGCTTGCAAGGTTCGCCGCCGCATCCTTGCGGGGAACAGCTGTCGCCGCCGCCACCGCCGCTGCCCGCGGCACCTGATGCCGCCGCCGCAGCGCTTCCAAAGCCACCAAGCAGGCTTCCAAGCGCGCCGCCGATTTGTCCGCCTAATTGGCCACCAATTTGTTGTCCGATGCTTCCGAGCGCGCCGCTCAGGGCGTTTTGAATGCCGCCTGTGCCGCCCAGAAGGCCGGAAAGCCCTGGTGCCACTTGTGAGATCGTCTGTGCCAGGCCGCCGAGATTTCCGCTGTTCAGCATATTCGTGATCTGGCTGGGATTGAGACCGCCAAGCGCCGTCTGGAGAATTTTATCAAGCCCCTGTCCTTGTTGGAGCCCCGTTAGACCTTTCAAGGCGTTTTGAATGCCCGAATTCCCCAGAAGGTTGGTGATGCCTTGGATGGAATTGATATTCCCGATATTCGAAATGCCGGACAGCGCCTTTGCCAGATCGCCGCCCATGGCGCCGTTTGTAAATGTGTTGATCAGGCTGGATGCCGTCGCGGGATTGATATTCTGCCCTGAGGCAAGACCTTGCACCATGCTTATAAGGTTGCCGGTGCCGCCGGCATTGCTGAGACCCGGCAATCCCGATTGTCCGCCGAATTGCTGGATCGCGCTGTTGATGGAGCTGGTATTTACGCCCTGCTGCATCAGGCCGACGATGTTCTGGCCCGTTTGCCCGCCGGAGAACATGCTGGCGGGATTTTGAAAGAAGCTTTGCGGTGTTATGCCGCTCATCGTCGAATTGCCGACGGCGGCGGTATTTTGCGGAATGGCGATGGGGAGTTGCTGGGCAGCCGCGACCGTGGACAGCCCCGGAAGCACCGTGAGCGCCATACAGGACAGCAGCATTGCCTTGTGCAGACTAGATTTTATCAACTGGGCCCTCTCCCCGAAAGAATTTCCCCCGCCACGCGTTCGCTGGGACGCGACGCAGCGTAGTTCTAATGCCTTGAAAAAACGATATTTCTTCGACGCATAAGAAATTCTAGCATAGTTTAAAACCAAAACGCACATTTGTCTCCCCCGCTTTTTTCCAAAAACGCGCTTTTCGCCGCGGCCTGAAAACCCGTTTCCGGGGGATTCTCAGGATTGCGGGAAAAAGTGAAAGACGGAAATTGTTCTTTTCGTTTGAATATGTTCCAATGGAAAAAGATTTGGTTTTTGCAAAAGCCGGTCGCCCCGACTATCGTACCCACGCTCAATAAGATTTCATGGCCAACGACATAAACGAAAAAGCACCCAATCCGCGCAATACCCGCCCGCAAGGCGTTGGTAGCGGCGGCCCGCGTCCGGCGAAGGCGCCTGCCTCTCGCCCCGACGCCATGGACACGTCCGGGCTGGGCCGCGTTGTCGTCCGCAATGAATTCTACCGTGACGGCTACCGCCTCGCGCTGCGCGTTGCTGTGATCCAGAGCTTCGTGATTTTC
>QFNK01000019.1 GCA_003240795.1 Micavibrio aeruginosavorus
ATCGACAGTGTAATCGGCACCCACAACGACAATACGGTCTTTGTCGTTGACATCAAGGCCGTTGTTATTCTCGCTATAGACAACGCCGAAGCCGAAGGCACTGATATCCATATCGATACCTACGTTCCATTCCTGATAATCATCCAGGCCGATGCCGCCATCGTTTTCAAGTTTTGCGATTGTGTAGCCGGCACCCGTTCTCAACTTTACACTGTTGAATTCAGTTTCATAGCGGACAGCTGCTTCATAAACATCACCGTAAGCATTGGCGACATTGTCCAGATTGAAACCGGCAAGGCCGGTGGAGGAATTGTTATCGCCATTATCGAACGTATAACCTACGCCGATCTGCACGCCGTTCCATCTGGGTGTGTAGTAGTTGATTTTTTCATTATAGCCGGAAAAGTTTTGATCATAGTCAAAGCCGTCCCTATTGCCTGTAGCGGCAATATCATTGACAGCTCCAACAATATCGTCAGCTGCATAATTTACCGGATTGATAAGAGCGCGAACACCGTCGACATTTTTATCGGCAGCCGGCGCGGCAACTTGCATTTTATAAGCAATGCTATCTACCGATCCGAGCTCTACCTTGCCGTATTCATTGGAAAGATACAGATATGACTGCTCAAGTGTGTTTGTATCGTCACCACCATCTGCTTCCATCTCTACATGGAAACCGTATGTCAGGCCGGCATCCGTCTTGCCTTCAGCGTTAAAGTGGACTTCGGATTCACGCAATATGTCGGTTTTCTGGACATCATTGTCACCGGCAGTGTCTTGCGACAGAAAGCCGAAATAGTTGAGCGTAGAGCCGCTGACGACAACGTCGATCTGTGCCATCGCAGGTGTTGTAAAGAGAGAAGCCGCAATTAAGGCCGCTCCTGCTATATAATGTTTCATACATTTCCCCCCAAAAGGAATAGTTTAAAAATTGGTCTGAAGAATACAAAGGAATGCCGAATGGCTACATAATAGACAGAGATTAATCGATCCATATTCAGGGTCAACTTCTATCTATTTTAGAGCGCAGTCTTTGGACAAAAAAGAAGGGACGCACAAGGCGTCCCTTCCGTATTCTTAGTTTAACTTCGATTAGAAGTTGAACTGAACGCCACCGAGAGCAGCAACGCCATCGAAGTCATCGCCGCCAGCAACGTCAACGTCAACGTACTGTACGGAACCGCGCAGCGTCAGACCTTGCGTCAGCGTGTAAACAACGCCGCCTGCGTAACGGTCTGTTTCAGCATCGCCGATGAACGTGTCAGCATCTTGGTTCAGGTAAGAAACGCCGAACTGGAAAGGACCAGTTGTGTAGTCAGCGCCGAGTACTGCTGTGTCAATGTCGCTATCCAGTGTGTCGGATTCTTCTTGCGTGTAGGCAGCACCGATACCGAACGCGCCGATATCAAAGTCTGCACCTACGTTCCACTGACGGTAATCATCAGACTCTTCGCCTTGGCCGTAACCAGCACCAACTGCGAAGCCTACATTGTTGAACGTACCTTCATAACGAGCTGCTGCTTCGTAGAAGGAGCCATCTGCATCAGCAGCAAAGCCGCCAAGACCAGATGCGGATTCGTCGTCCGTAGCAACTTCAGGCGTGTAGGACAAACCGAATTGGAAACCTGCCCAGTTAGGCGACAGGTATGTTACCTTTTCGGAATATTCTGTAGCATCGTTTGCATAGTCCAGGCCTTGCAGAACGATGTTCGCGCCTGCACTGTTCGTGCTGAACGGGTTGATGTACTGGCGCAGACCGTCGATGTTTGCATCAGCGGAAGGAGCAGCAACCTGCAGGAGGTAAGCAGCGCCGTCTTCGGAACCGAGGTTAACGCGGCCCAGCGAAGAAGCCAGGTACAGGTAGGATTCTTCCATCGTGTTGGTGTCATCGCCGCCATCAGCTTCCATCTCAGCGTGGAAACCGTATGTCAGGCCATTGTCAGCTGTGCCTTCAGCATTGAAGTGCAGCTCGGATTCACGCAGCATGTCGAAGTCGCGAGCACCGCTATCGTTGTCAGCCCAGCCCATGTAGTTTTTCGTGTGACCGCCAACCGTTACGTCAACTTGTGCCATCGCAGGAGCAGCGGCAAAAGCAACGCCGACGAGAGCAGCACTGCAAAGCAGAATTTTTTTCATTTCATTCCTCCAAAAATTAAAAGATTTCTTATATAGACTTCGATCGACACTGAAGTTGATCGGCATAAGAAAACCAACCGGACACCGATTGATGGGAACATTTAGTCTCAAGGGGGCGGCAAGGTCAACGCGCACAGCTGGTGGTAAATGCATTTCGTATCTTGCTGTTGCATTTCTGCAACATAAAAGATACACGGCATTTACAAAGTTATGGAATTGCGTATTTACGCCTGAAAATACTCTGCACCCCTTGATTTTCCTGGAAAAGGGGACTGTTTTGTCCAAACAATTATCGCCTCTTGAGCGGCTTCCTAGGGCATGATAAGCAATCAATCATTAACAAGAGCCATTTCTGCAATCCCAAGGAGTGCACATATTATGCCTTTTACCCGTCTTGCCCGCACCATATCTGTTTTCATTGTTCTGGCGGCAACTCTGATTACCATAACATCATGCGATTCGTACCGTGGCGAAGCCAAATACCCGACAGGCCTGGACCGCACGACAACGGGCGGCGATATCTACGGCAAACAGGAAAGCGTATTCGGCGAAGGCGGCCTGTCTCTTCTGGGTGGTAAGAAGAAGGAAGACGACGGCGCGAACGGCATCGGCGTGAACTCCTACCTGTGGCGCGCCTCGCTCGATACGGTTTCCTTTATGCCGCTGGCCAGCGCGGATCCGTTCGGCGGCGTTATCATCACCGACTGGTATATCGCAGAGGAAAAACCGAATGAGCGCTTCAAGGTCAACGTCTTTATATTGGACAAGCAGCTTCGCGCCGACGGCGTAAAGGTAAAGGTCTTCCGTCAGGTGCAGAAAGGCGGCAAATGGATCGATTCCACCGTCGCCGACAACACCGGCCCGCAGATGGAGGACGCCATCCTCACACGCGCCCGTCAGCTCCGCGTCGCGGCGATGGGCGGCGAATAGGCCGCAAACCGCACGAACCCTTTGCAAAAAGCGCCCCCGCCGGGCGCTTTTTCTTTTTCCGCCTTGATTTCCAAGGCCTTCGCGCCTTAATACTCTTTATATAGAGGACAACCCGCCAAACGGTCGGGACGACGGAAAGAAGATTATGGAACGCTACAATACCAAGGAATCGGAAGCCAAATGGCAGAAACGCTGGACGGAAGACAAGGCGTTTGAAGTCACGGAAGATGCATCGAAGCAGAAATACTACGTGCTCGCCATGCTCCCTTATCCTTCGGGACGTATCCATATCGGCCACGTCCGCAACTATTCCCTGTCCGACGTCGTCGCACGTTACAAGAAAGCGCAAGGTTTCAACGTCCTGAACCCGATGGGGTGGGATGCGATGGGCCTTCCGGCCGAAAACGCCGCGATGGAGCGCAATGTGCACCCGTCCGACTGGACCTACTCCAACATCGCGCAGATGAAGGCACAAATGCTCTCGATGGGTCTTGCTATCGACTGGAGCCGCGAAGTCGCGACCTGCCACCCGAAATATTACAAGCACCAGCAGAAGATGTTCCTGGACCTGTATAAAAACGATCTCGCCTACCGCAAGGAGTCGATGGTCAACTGGGACCCGATCGACAACACCGTTCTGGCCAACGAACAGGTCGTGGACGGGAAGGGGTGGAGAACGGGCGCGCCTGTCGAACGCCGCAAGTTGAACCAATGGTTCTTCCGCATCACGAAATATGCCGACACGCTGATCGACGGCATCAAGACGCTTGACCGCTGGCCGGAAAAAGTCCGCCTGATGCAGGAAAACTGGATCGGCAAATCACAGGGCGCGCAGCTGAAATTCGACCTGACGACCGCGAAAGGCGAGATAGAAGTTTACACGACGCGTCCAGACACGCTCTTCGGCGCAAGCTTCGTCGGCCTTGCCTTTGACCACCCGCTCGCCAAAGAGTTGGCAGGAGCCAAGCAAGGCTTTGACGACTTCGTAAAACAGTGCCAGTCCACCGGCACATCCGAAGCCGCCATCGAACAGGCCGAAAAAATCGGCTTCGACACGGGCCACAAGGTCGCGCATCCATTCATCAAAGGAAAAGAACTTCCCGTTTACCTCGCGAACTTCATCCTGATGGATTACGGAACGGGCGCCATCTTCGGATGCCCCGCGCATGACGAGCGCGACTTTGAATTTGCAACGAAATACAATCTGCCGATCCTTCCGGTCGTGGAAATGCCGGAAGGCGAAACGCTGCCTTACACAGGCCCGGGCAAGATCATCAACTCCGAATACCTGAACGGCAAAAACGTGGATGAGGCGAAGGCCGCCGCCATTGCCGAACTTGAAAAACAGGGACGCGGCACGGGCGTGACGAAATTCCGCCTGCGCGACTGGGGCGCGGTGCGCCAGCGTTACTGGGGATGCCCGATCCCGCTGGTCACACGTGTGTCCGACGGCGCGATCATTCCGGTGCCGGAAAGCCAGCTTCCCGTCGAACTGCCGCACGACATCAATTACGACCTGCCGGGCAACCCGCTCGACCGTCACCCGACATGGAAATACACGACCTGTCCGGAAACGGGCGAACCCGCGATCCGCGAAACGGACACGATGGATACGTTCGTGGATTCCAGCTGGTATTACCTGCGCTATCTCGATGCGCGTAACGACAACGAAGCTTTCTCGAAACACGCAACGGATTACTGGGGCGCGGTCGATCAATATATAGGCGGCGTCGAACACGCGGTTCTGCACCTGCTTTATTCTCGTTTCTGGACGCGCGCGCTCCGCGATTGCGGCTATCCCGTTCCGGCGGACGAACCGTTCACAGGTCTGTTCACGCAAGGCATGGTCAACCACGCCACGTTCCAGACGGCGGACGGAAAATTCCAGTTCCCGACGGATGTCGAGCAGAACGAGAAGGGCGAATGGGTCACAAAAGACGGCGCGAAGCCCGTGACCATGGGCCCGCAAATCAAAATGTCCAAGTCGAAGAAAAACGTCATCGACCCGCAGGACATCATCGACACTTACGGCGCCGATGCCGCACGCCTGTTCATCCTGTCCGACTCTCCGCCGGACCGCGATCTTGAATGGACGACCTCCGGTATCGAAGGCGCATGGCGTTACATCAACAAACTGTACCGCATGATCATGGACGCATTGCAGAACATTCCGTCCGCCGGAACCGCTGCGCCGGCTTCCTTCTCCGGTGAGGCGGACGCTCTGCGCCGCACTGTCCACAAAACGATCGACGCGGTTGGCAAGGATATCGAAGCCTTCCATATGAACAAGGCGGTCGCCCGTCTTCGCGAACTCTCCAACACGATCTCGTCCTTCTCCGCAAAGGATGATGCCGACCGCTGGGCTGTGCGCGAGGCGCTGGAATCCTTCATCGTGATGATCAACCCGATGATGCCGCACTTCGCCGAAGAAATGTGGGAAACGCTCGGCCACAACACGCCGCTGACGCAAACACCGTGGCCGAAAGCGGAAAAAACTCTGCTGGAAAGCGACACCGTTACGCTCGCCGTTCAGGTCAACGGCAAGACCCGCGCGACGATCACGCTTCCCGCCAACGCCGACCAGAAGACGGCGGAAGAGGCGGCACTGGCCGAAGCCACCGTCATAAACGCGATCGAGGGAAAATCGGTCAAAAAAATCATCGTCGTACCCGGAAGGATCGTGAATGTCGTCGCTGCGTAATGTGATCGCCCTTGCCGCAATCGTTGCGGCCTTGTCCCTGACCGCGTGCGGCTTCTCGCCGATGTACGGGTCTGCCGCCGGAAGTCAAGGCGTCTCCGCCGTTGAAGGCCTGGACAAGGTTGACATCGCGATGATCCCGGACGAGGAAGGCGTTTTCCTGCGCAACATCCTGATCGACCATTTCTACCGCGGCGGTTATCCGTCGTCCCCTGCCTACACGCTGCAAGTCCAGAAGATCAGGATGACGGAGGCCGATCTCGACATCACGCGTGAATCCGAATCCACGCGCCGCCAGATCCGCCTGAGAACCGTAATGTCCCTGCGAAACAATACGACAGGCGAAACGGTCCTGACGCGTAACATCACGGCCGTGACCAGCTATAACGTCCTCGGAAGCCAGTTTACGACACGCGTATCGGAACGCGATGCACGTGAAGCGGCCCTTAGCGACATGGCGCGCCAGATCGAAAATCAGGTCGTTCTCTATTTCAAGCAATAGGCATTGTTTGACAGAATAAACATTTATTCTATACAGTTTGTTCATCCGGAATTTTCATTCGGTTCCGGATCGCGGCTTTTGAAGGGGCAGCTTGCACCGCGTTAAAAAGGCCAAAGAGCGCCATGGCTCCTCGGAATGCTGTGGTCCCGTACAAGGACCAATGTGACTCCGCCGGATTCTATAATCCGGGGCGTACAGCAACAAACGAGGAAGAAGGATGCAGACCGCAATCCGCTACGGCTTTGCCGCAGACATAGACAAACTTAACAGCAAGACAGCCGTATCGGGCATGGCCGCCAGCGCATCTGGCGAAAACAGCCCCTATGCAGGCCCGATACACCTGACGGTCGTTGGCGAGAACATATCATTTCACAAACGCCACCTTGAAAAAATTTCGACGGCAAAGGCCTTGCAGGGCGGCCTGTACGCAGGCGCGGCGGGCTTTATCAACCTGTCTTACATAGCGGCGAGCAAGGCATCCGGCGCGGTTCTGTTTGATATCAACGTCTATCAGACGCTGTTCTGGAATATCGTATTCGAAAAAATCGCGCGCAATTCCGACAAAGCGCATTTTCGGGAGGATCTCTCAAACATAGCGCTGGATCTGCGTGAAAAAGGGGATTTGCAGCCCGGCAGCATACGCGAAAGCTTTGCCGCCGCCTGCAAGAATGCCGGCACGACCCTTTTCAAAAATCTGTCCGAAGACACGCTGCCCCAATGGATCGAAAAAGACAGCCGGATCAGCCCGGAAGGCACATGGATGCATGATTCCGCCGCGTACGCCCACATCCGCTCGCTGGTAAAGGGCCGCGCGATCGGCGCCGTGACACTCGACATTACGGACAGGGCGGCCTGCCATCATATGGGCCGCTATCTGGACGGGGACGGCGCCAAAATCAGATTGCTGTACGCGAGCAATATCCTGAATTTCCTCCAGCCCGTTATCCGCAAGACCGATTTCATCGGGCGGCGCATATCCGACAGGACGCAGGAGAATGCGAAAGCAAATCTTTACGGCTGGATGGAAAGAAAAGGTCACATCATAGAGTGCGATAACCTTGAGCGTAACACGCCGCTTCTGGTTCCTGCCCATATCTACAAGCCGCAAAGACCGCCCGTACCTGCCTTCTCCTAGCGTTTTGTACGCGACAGGGCGGACGCTACCGTCTATATTTCCTTTCATGAAACTCGGCTGGAAAGACATCGAAAGCTTCGTAAAGAAACCCGACGCGAAGGCGCGGGTAATTCTTGTCTACGGTCCGGATGCCGGCCTGATGCGGGAACGCGCGAACGAAATGGCGCGCAGCGTTGTCTCCGACCTGAACGATCCGTTCAACGTCGCGGCTCTCTCCGCCGACATGCTGGGCGACGACCCAGCCCGCCTGATGGACGAGGCGATGGCCATGTCCCTCATGGGCGGCGCGCGCCTGATCCGTGTTGAGGGCGGCTCGGACAAGCTGACCACGCTGATCAAGGATTACCTCGCGTCGCCAAGCGCGGAAAACCTTGTGATGATCGAGGCAGGCGAGCTGGGCCCGCGCTCTTCGCTGCGGCTGCTCGTTGAAAAATCAAACAACGCCGCCGCCGTACCGTGTTACGTCGATGATGAGCGCGGCGTGGCAACCCTGATCCGCCAGACCGTTTCGGCCGCAGGATATGCGATGCAGGGCGATGCCATGTCCTGGTTTGCCTCCAACATTGCCGGCGACCGCGCACGCGTACGCGGCGAAATCGACAAGCTACTGCTCTATATGGGCAATGAATCAAAAACGATTACGCTGGAGGATGTCCGGGCGGCTTGCGGCGAGGCGGGCGATCAGTCGATCGACGATCTCCTGTACGCCATCGGCAACGGCAAGGCGGAAATCGCGCTCGGCGCGTACAACAAATTGCTGGAGGAGGGCGTGTTCATCATCACCATCATGCGCGCCCTTCAAAATCATTTCCGCCGCCTGCATTACACGCGCGTTCTGATGAAAACCGGATCGAGCGCGGACGAGGCGATGAAAAAGCTTCAGCCCGCCATCTTTTTCAAGCATACGGATGCTTTCAAGGCACAGCTTCGCAAATGGCCGGAGGAACGCCTGATGGCGTACATGCAACGCTTGGCGCAGGTGGAAGCCCAGATGAAACAGACCGGGACGCCGTCGGAAACGCTCGGCTCCAACGTCATCCTGTCCTTGGCCGCATAAGGCTGAAAATTACCCCAGAACTTTCGGAATTTTGGCGAGGCGCAGGGCAATCTCGTCGAACTGGTCTAGCGATTTGAACTCGACCGACAAAACACCCTTGTTTTCCGCACTCATCGCGATTGTCACACGAAGGCCGAGCGCGTTGGTCAGGTCTTTTTCCATGTCGAGGATGTTCGGGTCTTTGAAGGTGGGCCCTTTGGCTTTCTTGCCGCCGCGGTTCTGGATTTCACGGCCCGCATTTTCGGCGGCCAGTTTCTCCGTCTGGCGAACAGACAGCCCGCCATTGATAACCGCCTGCGCCAGCTCGTCCGGATTTTCCGCGCCGATCATGGCGCGCGCATGCCCCGCGCTGATCTGCCCCTCGACAACTTTGTTTTTGACGCTGTCGGGAAGGGAGAGCAGACGCACCATGTTCGATACGTGACTACGCGAGCGGCTGACCGCATGGCCGACCTCTTCCGCGCCGAGACCAAATTCATCCATCAAACGCTGATAGCCGCGCGCTTCTTCGATCGCGTTCAGATCCTGACGCTGAAGGTTTTCGATAAGGCCTATCTGCAAGACTTCGGAATCGTCCAGATCGCGGATTACGACAGGCACTTCATGCAGCTGCGCCTTCTGCGATGCGCGCCAGCGGCGTTCGCCGGCGACGATCTGATACATGTCCTTGCTGCCCGGAACGGGACGGACAAGAATAGGCTGCAGAAGACCGTGAACCTTGATCGACTGCGCCAGTTCGGAAAGCATGGCCGGATCGAAATGCGTACGCGGCTGATCAGGGTTCGGGGTCAGTTGGCCGATACCAACGGTCTTGCGCGATGTATTGGACGGCGCCTGCGCGGTTGCCTCTGGCGCATGCGTGACGGCGAATGTCGCTTCCTCGTCTTCGAACAGGGCATCCAGCCCGCGGCCAAGTCCTTTTTTCGGTGTCATCTTATTGCTTCCTGCCAACTATTTTTGATGCTGTTGAGAGCGGCTTTTCTATGCCGCCTGTGTAGATCCGTCGTTGTTTCCGGCCGCTACGTCCTTCGCCGCCTGCGCCACTTCCGCGAGAAGTTTTTTCTCCCGCTTCATGACTTCACCCGCAAGGCTGATATAGGCGCGGGCTCCCGGGCATTTCATATCGTAAACGATGGCGGGAAGGCCATGGCTCGGCGCTTCGCTGAGGCGGACATTGCGCGGAATGATGGTTTTGTAAACCTTGTCGCCGAAATAGGCGCGGACATCGTCGGCCACCTGATCGGACAGGTTGTTGCGTTTGTCGAACATCGTCAGGACGATGCCGTGGATGTCGAGACGCGGGTTAAAGCTCTTCTTCACCCGCTCGATTGTTTTCACCAGGTGCGACAAACCTTCCAGCGCGAAGAATTCACATTGCAGCGGTACGACGATGGCATCCGACGCCACCAGCGCGTTGAGCGTCAGAAGGCTTAGGGATGGCGGGCAGTCGATGACAACATACTCATACGGCATAGGTACGCGCAGCGCACGTTGCAGGCGGAATTCACGGTGTTCGGTCGTCACCAGCTCGATTTCAGCACCGGAAAGATGGATCGACGACGGCAGGACGTACAGACCCGGAACCTTTGTCGGCTGGACGGTTTCCGCGACGGAGGCATCATCGAAAATGACATCGTACGTGCTTTTACGAAGCCCCGCGCGGCGGATGCCGAGACCGGTTGACGCATTGCCCTGGGAGTCGAGATCGACCAGCAAAACCTTTTTGCCAATAGCCGCAAGCGCGGTGGCAAGGTTTACCGCCGTAGTTGTCTTGCCAACGCCGCCTTTTTGGTTTGCGACCGACAGAATACGGGGAATGCGGCTTTGCGCCATCGAATAGGCGGTTTGTCTGGAAGACGGTGCGGGCTTGGACGTCGCGTCGTTCATGGCTTCCCCTTGCATGAGTGTTGAGAAGGTCACTATGCAGAATCCCAAGCGGAAAGGTCAAGGAAATACCTTATATATAAGCGTGTGACGGACGACCTATTTCAAAATTTTGGGCGCTTACGCGCCCAACTTTATCCTTGAAAGATGGAGGATTCGGGCGTCGGGATCAGTCACGCTGGCCGTTTCCGCGCAGTCGAAATTCCAGCCGGCGCTTCGCGCCGCCCTTATTTCCTCTGCAAAAGCGGCGCCTTTGGGAAACAAAGCCTGAAGATCCGGATTTTTCTCTATCCATGGTTTGATATAGTTCAAAAGCTCCAAAAGTGAAGCCAGAGCCCGTGCGGAGACCAGATCGGGGGCGGGTAAGGTGCCTGTGGCAACTTCGATCCTCATATTCTGAATCGAAACGTTTGATCCCGTTTCACGTGAAACAGCACTCAGGAAAGCACACTTTTTGCTGTCCGATTCTATTAAAGTGACGGCCTTATGCGATAAGCAGATCCCAAACACCATCCCGGGAAAACCTGCGCCAGAACCGAGATCGTAAATAGTTTTTACATGCTCAGGGACGAGAGGAAGAATCTGTACGGAATCAATAAAATGACGGTCCCAGGAATCTTCAACAGTCTTGGGACTGATCAAATTTATGGTTTTTTGCCATTTTAACAAAATCGCATGGTAGGCGCGTAATTTGTCTTCAGTTTCACGTGAAACGGAAAAATCGGACAAATTAGGCCGCTTCATGGGACTTACCGACGCGCTCAGCGCGCTTTACAAAGCGAAGAAGGGAAACAATAGCGGCAGGCGTAACACCCGGAATACGGGCAGCAGCTCCAAGCGTGGCGGGACGAACGGCTTCCAGCTTTTGGCGCACCTCGGTAGACAACGTGCCGATTTGGGCATAGTCCAGATTGAGAGGAATACTCAAAGCTTCTTCACGGCGGAAAGCAGCAACATCATCTTCCTGACGCTGGGCGTAGCTATCATAAAGCGTTTCGATTTCCATCTGATTGCGGATGTCCGGGGCAATTTTCTCCAAATCCGGCCAGACGTTTTGAAGCGTTTCCCAGTGAATATCCGGCTGGCGGAGCAGTTCAAACGCGCTGCGGCGGCGTCCATCTTTATTAACTGCGATCCCTTGCTTTTCGAGCTCGTTGGGTGTCGCGGAGCATTTATCGCGCAGAATGGAATAGGCCGTTTGAAGCGCGGCCTTCTTGTCCGCCCATACGGTGCAACGCTCGGCACCGGCAAAACCGCCCTCAACCGCAATATCCGTCAGGCGTTGATCTGCATTGTCGGCGCGGAGGGTTAGGCGGTATTCAGCGCGGGAGGTGAACATGCGGTAGGGCTCAGGCGCACCACGACTGATAAGGTCATCCACCATCACGCCGATATAAGCCTGTGCACGGTCAAGGACGAAGGGCTTCAGTGTTTCACGTGAAACAGCCCCCGCCAGAATGGCCGCATTCAGACCCGCTACAAGCCCCTGTGCGGCCGCTTCCTCATACCCTGTAGTGCCGTTGATCTGCCCAGCAAGAAACAGACCGGAAAGACGCTTGGACTCTAGGGTTTGTTTGAGATCGCGCGGGTCGCAATAATCATATTCGATCGCATAGGCCCATTCAAAAACCTGCGCTTTTTCTAGCCCGGGGATGGAGGCCAGCAATTCCGCCTGAACATCTATCGGCAGGGCGTTTGAAATCCCGTTCGGGTAAACGGTCGGATCATCAAGACCTTCCGGCTCCAGGAAAATCTGGTGGCGCTCCTTGTCTGCAAAACGGACGACTTTGTCTTCGATCGAGGGGCAATAGCGTGGGCCGGTGCCGGAAATCTGGCCGGAATACATCGGCGCCTGATGCAGATTGGCGCGGATAATATCATGCGTTTTCGCCGTGGTATAAGTCACGCCGCAATCGATTTGCGGCACGGTGATGCGGTCATTCAGGAAGGAAAAGGGGACAGGATTCTCATCCGCCTTTTGCATTTCCAGGCCCGCCCAGTCAATGGTGCGGCCGTCGATACGCGCCGGTGTCCCCGTTTTCAGACGGCCCAGCGGAAAGCCCAGCTTTTCCAATGTCAGCGCCAGACCCACGGCCGGTTTCTCACCAACACGTCCGGCAGGTGTCTTTTCAAGACCGCGATGGATCAGGCCGCGCAGGAATGTACCCGTCGTTATGATGACAGACTTAGCGGACAACTCGCAGCCGTCGCCCGTTACAACGCCGATAACAGCGCCGTCCTTGATAATAAGGTCTTCCGCGCCGCCTTCCCAAAGGGAAAGATTTGGGTATTCCCGCAAGGTCTCCTGCATCGCCTGGCGATACAATTTTCTGTCCGCCTGCGTACGGGGACCACGCACGGCGGGTCCTTTGGAAGCGTTTAGCATCCGGAATTGAATACCCGCCCTGTCGGTCACGCGCCCCATGATACCGTCCAGCGCGTCGATTTCGCGCACCAGATGCCCCTTGCCCAGACCGCCGATCGCGGGGTTGCAGGACATCACGCCGATGGTGTCGATCTTGTGCGTGAGAAGGGCTGTTTTCGCGCCATAACGCGCAGCGGCGGCCGCGGCCTCACAGCCTGCATGCCCGCCGCCGATCACAATGACGTCAAAGGAAGTTTCCATGGCCTTTTCTATATATATTTTCTTGAAAAATATCCACAGAAACCAGCGTTAGAAATCAGGGCGTCTTACTTTCCGATACAGAAATCGCGGAAGATGACATCGAGCAGGTCTTCGACATCGACGCGGCCCGTGATGCGGCCCAGCGAACGCGCGCCGATGCGAAGGTCCTCGGCCATCAGTTCGGGGAGCGGCGCGTTGAGGGAATCCTGCAAACATTGAAGACAATGTTCGAGCGCGTCGCGGTGACGGGCACGGGTGAGGGACGGCGTTTCGCGGGAAGAGGCAAACAGTGTTTTGACTTTGCCGCCGAGAGTGGCGAGAAGCGCCTCTATTCCTTCACCCGATGTGGAAGACAAGGATATCGCCGAAACACCGGCGGGCAGCAGACGATCCGCATTCTTAAATGATGGCTGATCCGCCTTCGTAAACACAACGATGCTGTTGTCATTGAGAAGCGCAAGCGTGTGAGGATTGAGCGTCTCTTCCGTACCGTCAAAAACAAGCAGGCGGATATCCGCGTTGTTCGCGCGGGCAAGGGCGCGGCGGATGCCTTCACCCTCCACACTTCCATGGCCGCCGTCATCCAGAATTTCTTCAGGCCGCAATCCGGCGGTGTCCGCGAGGATAACCGGAAAACCGGACAGATCAAGATGTGCCTCAATCACATCGCGCGTCGTGCCAGCCATGGGTGAAACGATGGCCACGTCGCGGCGGGCGAGTGTGTTGAGAAGCGAAGACTTGCCCGCATTCGGCGCGCCGACAATGGCGATTTCTATGCCGAATGCGGG
>QFNK01000412.1 GCA_003240795.1 Micavibrio aeruginosavorus
AAACGAGCCTACCATTATGGAGCGCCATCAGACACAGCTTGAGGCGCAGAAAAACGATACTGCCGTCAAGCCGCCTGAACATGTTGTACCGCGTCCCGACCCCAATGTCACACCGGCGCGTTTTGCGCCCAATGATCAGGGTGTTTTGAAAAAAACGATCCCGTTCGAGGCCGGACAGATCGGCATGAAAGGCGAAGATGTTAACCCGATAGCGGCAGGCGTTGTCGCCGAGCTTGACGGCAAGGAAAAGGCGGACTGGCGCGTACAGATCCGCTCCTTTGCAACGCCGCATGGAGCAGGTCTGAGCAGCGATCGCCGCATCGCCCTGTCCCGCGCCCTGTCTTTGCGCAGTGCGCTGATAGAAAAAGGCGTTCCTGCCAGCCGTATCGATGTCATGGCGCAAGGCCTTGAAATTGAAAGCGGCGAGCAAGCCGGCGACCGCATAGACCTTTATCTTTACGGGAAAAAAGGCGAATAACCGCCTGTCCTGTAAAGATTATCTCTTTGCAAATTCACGTAAAGACTTTGCCGAATGTGTGGATAAACATGCATTCCAGGGCGCGTTTTCTTGACTCAAAAGCCCCTTTTCACGCACTTTAAGCTGGATTTCCCGAACTATTATGTTTATGTCTAACCTGTCTTTATGACAATTTTATAAGCGAGGGCTTTGTGAAAAAAGCAAACACCACGGCACGCGGAAACGCACTTCCCATGATTCTTGTGATTGTCGCAGTCTTGGCAGCGGCAATCGGCGGCTGGATGTTCCTGAAGAAATCGGACGGCGTACCGGCCGATGTCGCAAGCGTACCTTCCGGAACTTCGTTTGATGAAGGCACCGTTCCGGCGCAAGCACCCGCGACGGAGCAAGATCCCGCAACGCAACCCTATGAGCAGTCCGGCCCCGTTACGATCGATATTGAAAAGGCCTTTTCGCCTCGCACTATCGGTAACGCCGACGCCCCTATCAAAATCATAGAATACGCATCAATGACATGCGGCCATTGCGCACATTTCCACAATGACGTCCTTCCGGCGCTTAAGGAAAAGTATGTCGATACAGGCAAGGTTTTTATCGAATTCCGTGAATTCCCGCTGAACGATCCG
>QFNK01000413.1 GCA_003240795.1 Micavibrio aeruginosavorus
CCTATGACGGTGAGCAAGGCCGGACCGCCACTGGTGTGGAATTGAGCATTTTTGCCACCCGCCCCGGCACCGAACTTTAATCAACCTTTAAGACGAAACTGCAAGACTTTACGCCATGAATACAGAACCAGAAAAAACACCGGAAGACCTTTCCGGTATCGCCCCCGAACAGCAACAGGCGCCAGCGCCCGACACGGGCGAGCGGCAGGAGCCGACGGCGGAGGAAATCGCAGCATCCCGCATCAAATCGCTGGAGGCCGACGTTCTCGATGCGAAAGAGAAAATGATGCGCGCGCTGGCCGACGCCGAAAACACGCGCCGCCGCGCCGTGAAGGACCGCGAGGACGCGAGCAAGTTCGCTGTCTCCGGCTTTGCCAAAGACCTTCTGGATTTCTCCGATAATTTTCAGCGCGCCCTCGCCGCCATACCGGAAGAGCTGCATTCCGATGAACGCGTATCCGGCATCATCGTTGGATTGCAGGCGATGGATTCACAACTCCTGAAAACCTTTGAGAAAAACGGCATCAAAAAGATCGAACCGATGGATGAGCCGTTCAACCCGAATTTCCACGAAGTGATGTTCGAAGCCCCCATCCCCGGCAAACCCGGCGGCATCATCATTCAGGTGGTCGAGGCCGGCTACGTCCTCAACGACCGCCTCCTCCGCGCCGCCAAGGTCGGCATCTCAAAAGCGGATTCCGGCAACCATCAGGTTGACCGGTCGGCGTAAGCGCAATGTCTATGATTGACACTCCCATGACGCCGGAGCTGATATGCTCCGATATCAAACTCAGCCTTACCTTCTATGTGGGGGTTCTGGGCTTCCAGATACAATACCAACGAGAAGAAGAAGGCTTCGCGATGCTGGAGCGGCAAGGCTCTCGCCTGATGCTGGACGAAATCGTGCCCGGTTCGAAACGTTCATGGATCGCGGGACCGCTGGAAAAGCCTTTCGGACGCGGCGTTAATTTCCAAATAGATACGACCGATGTCGACGGACTGTATAAAAAAGTACAAAATTCAGGGGCCGAAATATTTCTAACTCTTGAAGAAAAATGGTACAGGGCCAATGATGTAGAAGTTGGGAACCGCCA
>QFNK01000020.1 GCA_003240795.1 Micavibrio aeruginosavorus
GCTCCATCACCGTTTTTACGCTGACGCTGATTTTATCGACGAACAGGCATCCGGCGTTAAAGGACGGGAATGTTTCCTGCATCATGCGGAGGTTCTGGGAGATGCTGACCTCCCCGCTCATCAGGCCGCCGACATGCGTCTGAACATTCTTGGCATAGGGAGACACCGTGTGCGTTTCGAAGTTATCAAGCTGGGCCTGCGATTTCGTATGGTCGTAATTGACCTGCGTGTCGGAGGCGACGATGCTGATCTCCGGCGCCTTTTTGAGGGTGCAGGCGATATCCGCCGAAGCCAGTTGCATATAGCCGGCCATTACCAAATCAAGTCCAATCAAAGCGCCAAGGTCCCTTTACCGCGGTTGTCTTTATGCAGTATATATTAAGGCGGTTATTGAAACATTAAGCATTTTTGAAAGCGACGAAATATGACAGCCATCGGCAGCTTCCTCCTCTTCCTGCTCGACGTAGCGTTCTGGATCATCATTATTCAGGTGGTTCTAAGCTGGCTGATCACGTTCGAGGTCATCAATATCCGTAATCCGCAGGCCGCGAACTTCGTCCGCCTGATCGACCGCATCACCGCGCCGGTGTTCAACCCGCTGCGCAAGCTGGTTCCGCCGATCGCGGGCATCGACGTTACGCCGATCATCGTGATTTTCGCGATTTACCTGCTCAAATCGATCGTCGCGTCGGTATTTTTCGGATAGTTACAGATTAAGGCACGGCGCGGGGCTATAGCCGTTCTGCGCCAGCTTTTCCGCGTGGGATTTGTTTTCGGCCTTGTACGCGGACGCAAGCTTATCAAGCTCCGGCGTGCCTTGCCCCACGGCCTGAAGGGTCTCACGGGCGAAGGCTATCTGGTTGTCCAGCGTGTTTTTGTTGCCGACACAGATTTCACCGATCATGCGCGCATCCGTAGGGGTCATCTCGACATCCGCGCCGGGGGGCATGGTTATGCCTGCGCTGACGCTCAGATAAATGGCGGATAGAACCGGACGGACGGACATCAAAATCATCTTTGCACCCCTTTATGATTGCAGGCGATCTTAAACTTTTAATTAGTTATGTCAATCAAATAGTTTTGACTTCGGCCCGAGCAAAGCTTATAAAAAGGGGAAATTTCATCTGTTTTCCAAGGAATTACTATGGCAAGCGTCATCAACGGCAAGGAAATTTCGGCAAAGCTTCGCGCGGACATCGCCCATCAGGTCTCCGCCCTGAAATCCAAAGGAATCCGCCCCGCTCTCGCCGTGATCCTCGTGGGGGACGATCCGGCCAGCCATGTTTACGTCGCCAACAAGATCAAAGCCTGCGCCGAGACGGGAATCGAGAGCTTCGAGCACCGCATGGATGCGAACGCAAGCGAGAGCGAAATCCGTCACGTCATCAAAAACCTGAACGCGAACAAGGACGTTCACGGCATCCTGCTCCAGCTGCCCCTGCCCGCGCATCTGGCGGGCGTGCAGGAAAGCCTCGTACAATCCATCGCGCCGGAAAAGGACGTTGACGGCCTAACGATTACGAATGCGGGCAAACTGTTCCTCGGCGTCGAAGGCGGCCATGTGCCCTGCACGCCGCAGGGCTCGCTGCACCTGATCAAATCCGTGCGGGAGAATATCTTCGGCCTTAACGCCGTTGTAATCGGACGGTCGAACCTGTTCGGCAAGCCGATGGCGCAATTGCTGCTCGCTGAAAACTGCACCGTGACCACGGCGCATTCGCGCACGAAAGATCTCGCCGCCGTATGCCGCGAGGCCGATATCCTCGTCGCCGCCGTAGGGCGGCCGCGCATGGTTCAGGCCGAGTGGATCAAGCCCGGCGCAATCGTGATCGATGTCGGGATCAACCGCCTCGACGATGGAAAACTTTGCGGCGATGTCGATTACACCGCCGCCGAAAAGGTGGCAGGTGCCATCACCCCCGTCCCCGGCGGCGTTGGGCCGATGACGATTGCGTGTTTGATGGCGAATACGTTGAAAGCGGCGAAAACTTAAGCCAACCCTAGACTAAAATCTAGCAAATACAAACATTTACATACAATTCAATTGATTTTTTTTGACAAGTTATGGCAATAATGATACGGTTTCAAAATGCTAGCACAAAAATGCAAAGATATTGCAACTGCCTATCTGTCTTCCGGCCGTTTTTATCAAGGCTTTGATCCAGATAATTCGCCGGACTTCACAGATTATGCTCTGCAAGAGGCTTATAGGCCATACCGAACATACCTTGATTACTGCATTGCCGTGGGAGAAAAATATGGCAGTAGCCAAGAAGATGTTTTGAGCAATGTTTCAAAAGAATATGAAACCTCGTTAAAAATCTGGAATCGCTTGGTTTCAGAGCATGACTGGCAACCCCAAGATTTTCAATTGTTTGATGATATATATCTCGACCACTGTAAAGGCGGGACGTACTTATCCTATTGCGTATCCAATGATTGGGATGAATATCAATTAATCGCTTATGCAAATCAATGCTGGAACACTGATAATAAAGATAAACCGCAAAAGGCTACAGAATTTCCTGAAGAAAAAGCTGCCGCTAAACTCGCACGTTTTGACGTGGCAACAGAAGAATATAACCGCAAAATGTTGGATGATTTGCACCATTACACAAAAGGGGCGGATATTTCAGGCTTTAACAAAGAAGAACTGCATGAGCATTTTGGTAGCGCTGCTGTATCTATAATCTATATACAAGATCGCATGCTTAAAAATGAAGAAACTAACCAAATATTGAGAAGCGATCTTCAAAAACAATATGCCCCTAAAGCGCAGCTGTAAAAAAGCCGCCCTTTTCCCTCAGGCGGCTTTTTCTTTGGAAGAAACTTTTTTCTATCAGGCGGATTTCGTGATGCCTGTTTGCGTGGTCAGCATGCCGCGGAAAACGCGCGCGACATTGGCGATGAATTGCTGTCCCGTAATCGCTTTCGTGCGGTCCCTTGCAAGGTCGCCTGTAAGCGCGCTGGATTGCAGCCCTTCTTCAATCGTCAGGACCACGGCCTGTTTCAATTTCTTTGCCATGTCCACGCCTTCGGCCTGACCGTTCAGTTCGGCCTTGTGACGAATGGCTTCGGCATAGGCGAAGATATGCGCGGTCGGGTTGGCGAGAAGCACTTTCTTTTCATGCCATGCGGATTCAAGATCGGGCGCGGTGCCGTGCGGCGGGTCGGCGAGCAACGTGCCGTCGGCACTGACCAGCGTCGAGTCCATGAGACCCAGCGATTTATGTTCGCCGGCTACCTGGTCGGAGACCACATCGCCGTCATAGTTTTTCAGCGCGATGATCATGTTGTTCATCTTGCCCTGCGGGATTTTTGAAACGACGGCGTCGATCAGCTGCACTTTGTCGGCAAAGGTCAGGTTCGCGGCCTTGAATTTATCCGCATAGCTTTCCTTGAACACCTTGTTGAAAATGTCGATGAACCGGCCGTCATAGGTCGGGTTGATCGTGTCTTTTCCCGCGAAAATCACGGATTTATGCATGGAAAGCGCCTGGCTGAACACCGCATGCGCGTAATCGTTGATGGATTTGTCGGTTTCGGTCGTCAGAAGCGCGACGCCCTGCTCCACCTTGCGGTTTTCGACAAGGATGACTTCCTCGCCGTTATCGCCTTCGAATATGATCTTCACTTTGCCGGCGCCTGGAATAGCGACGTTCGGCGCGCCGTAAATACCGCCGACGGCCTGACGGACGATCGTCACGTCGCGCATCAGGGGGGCGAATTTATCGATGCCGTTGATTTCAATCGTATTACGCAGAATCGCGGCGCCGTTGATGGCGCGGCGGATAATACCGTTCGGGGAATCCCATTGCTTGGAAAGGCCGAATTTTGCCGTCTCGTCCTTTGTGGGTGTGATGGTCGGGCCTTTGACGGCGGCCTTGTGTTCCTTCAGATCGGCGATTGCCGCGTTGAGCGCGCCGTCATCCGTTTTGTCCCGCGCCTGAAGCGAAATATCGTGCACTTTCCAGTCCACATCGAAAAACTTCGCGATCAGTTCGTCGCGGATTTCGGCGGACATGTGCGGCCATACGCCGTCCCCCGTCATATCAACGATAGAACCGTTTATTTTGTAAGGCGCAGGCATAGGGGTTTCCTCTAGGATAAGAGTTGTGACCCGCCTATTTAGCCGTAGATTGGTTAAAAAGTGCTAAATACTCACCATAGCCGCGTGTTTCGAGTTCGGCCTTGGGTACAAAGCGCAGGGAAGCAGAATTGATGCAGTACCGGTTGCCGCCATGTTCCTTCGGCCCGTCGGGGAAAACGTGGCCCAGATGGGAGTCGCCGGAGGATGAGCGCACCTCGGTGCGCTGCATAAACAATTTGGTATCCGTTTTTGTCTTTATATTGTGGTCGCCGATCGGCTTGGTAAAGGACGGCCAACCGGTGCCTGAATCGTATTTGTCGGTGGAGGAGAACAGCGGCTCGCCGGTGACGACGTCCACATAGATCCCCTCCTCCTTATGATCCCAGTATTCATTTTCGAACGGGCGTTCCGTCCCTTCGTGCTGGGTGACATATTTTTGCATGTCGGTCAGGCCTTTTACGGCCTCGTCTGTCTTCTGGTATGTTTTGGGCGTGGACATCTGTGCCTCCTGCGCATAGGCCGGAAAGGTGCAAAGCATTGAAACAAGCAGAATTTTTCTAAACATTCTTTCCGGCTCCGGTTGTTATCCTGAGAAGGATATAGCCCGCGATCGCCGAAATAAAAGACCCCGCCAGAACGCCAAGGCGCACTTCCGCCTGCTGCTCCAATCCTGTAAATGCCAGCCCGCCGATGAAGAGCGACATCGTAAACCCGATTCCGCAGAGGATGGATACCCCATAGAGTTGTGACCAGTGGGTACCTTCCGGTTTCGGGCAAAGCCCCGTCTTGATGGCCAGCCACATCGCGCCGAACACGCCCGCCTGCTTGCCAAGGAACAGGCCAAGGATAATGCCGAGCGTCAGCGGATCGAGCAAAGAAGAGAAGCTGATGCCTTCGAACGGTACGCCTGCATTTGCGAAAGCAAACACGGGCAGGATCAGGAAGGCAACCCATGGATGAAGATCATTCTCAAGACGCATGGCGGGAGAGCGGCGCTCATCCGGATCAGCGGCTTTCAGGGGAATGAAGAGCGCGGTGATGACACCCGCCATCGTCGCAT
The DNA here is from genome assembly GCA_003240795.1 of Micavibrio aeruginosavorus. Lineage (GTDB taxonomy): Bacteria > Pseudomonadota > Alphaproteobacteria > Micavibrionales > Micavibrionaceae > Micavibrio_A > Micavibrio_A aeruginosavorus_B. Next base: position 5,151 of record QFNK01000020.1, read on the forward strand.
GCACGCCGGATTTCAAAACCGCCATCCAAAGAAGGATGCCAAGCAGAATATAAGGCGCACGGCGCGCCGCGCCCATGCGGTTGAGCAGGAAAAGGCCTGCCAGCGGGATGAGCGCGAACAGCATTGCATTCACATGCAACCCTTCGGAATAAAACAGCGCGATGATCATGATCGCCGCGAGGTCGTCTATGATCGCCACTGCGGTGAGGAGGATTTTCAGGGAGACCGGCACGCGGCTCCCGAGAAGCGAAAGAACGCCGAGGGCAAACGCGATATCGGTTGCGGTCGGAATAGCCCAGCCGCTGGCGGCCACAGGATTTTCACGGTTGATAAAGGCGTAGATAATTGCCGGAGCCGCAATACCGCCAATGGCCGCAACGATTGGAAGCACGGCCTTGGCGCGGCTGGAAAGTTCGCCGACCACCAGTTCACGTTTGATCTCCAATCCCACGAGCAGGAAGAAGACAGCCATCAAACCGTCGTTGATCCAATGCAGAACCGTTTTCTGAAGGCCAAAAACATGGCCTTCATGATCGGCGAAGCCCACACTGAAATCGACGCCGTTCAGAATATGGTTATACATAGGATACAGGGGCGAATTGGCGATAATCAGGGCAAGCACGGCCATAATCACCAGCACGATGCCGCCGGCGGCCTCAAGCCTTAGAAATTCGGCTGTTGTATCGATGATACGGCGTGGGCTGAGGCGGGTAAAGAAATGGGAAAAATAATGTGGGTTCTCGCTTGTCATGGGGGGATTATACATCCATATTCTGCGAAAACCATATCAAGGCGTATCGATTTGCCCAATTCCTTGCCAGACCATCACCGCATCCAGACAATGAAGGCCATATTCTTTGTCGTTCTTGGGTATTTCGGCTACAGCGTCGCGGATCTCTGCTCCAAATATCTTCAGCAATTCTACAGCATCTATCAGGTCCTGGGGATCAGCGCGGGGATCGGCTGCGCCGTGACGGGCACGTGGCTCCTCACCCGCTACGGGGTCAGGGCGTTCTTTCCCGCGAATTTCAAAATGCACGCGCTGCGTGCCTTCTGCGTTCTCGGCACCGCGTTCTTTATGGTAAGCGCGCTTCGCACCCTGCCTCTTGCCGACTTTTACGGGCTTGTTTTCATCACGCCGTTCCTGGCGATGATCCTCAGCATCATATTCCTCAATGAAAAAGTCGGCTGGCGCAGATGGGCCGCCGCCTGCGTCGGATTTACAGGCGTATTCATTCTAGCGGGACCGCAATTCGGTGCGTTCGGCGAGGGCGTGATGTTCGCGCTGCTCGGCGTTGTCTGCGCCGCGAGCAACATGATCTGCATCCGCAAGATCGGTTCCGGCGGGCCCCTTCCGCTCTACGGCTTTTATCCGTTTCTTTTGATGACGACGTTCAACACCATCATGATGTTCGCGACCGACAATTATACGCCCATCGCGGCGGAGCATATCGGATGGTACGCGCTGCACGGGCCGATCGTCATCATGGGCATCCTGTGCCTGTCCATCGGTTTTTCCAAGGCGGAAACGTCCGTCGTTGCGCCGTATCAATATACGCAGATCATCTGGGGCGTGACGTTCGGATGGCTGTTCTTCCACACCATGCCGTCGGAGACGACATGGCTCGGCCTTGTGCTTATCATCGGCTCCGGCCTCTATTCGCTCTGGCGCGAGTATGTGAGGAAGCATCCCGCCGTCACTCATTCACCTTCGGACGCACAGCCGTAGCATTTTGCGGTTTGATATTCGTTGTTTTAACGACTTCCGGCGAGGGTGCCACCTCCCTCTTCGGGGGCAATGAAACTTTCTTCTCCTCGCTCCTTTTATAGACATAGATGCCGAGGACGGACAGGCCGATCGCCCAGATAGCGGAGAGCGCCTCCATAGCGTCCAAGACGTCCGGTGCCTTTTCCGTTTCGAAGATCATGATATAGGCGATGCCGAGCATCTGCGCCGCCCAGGTGATGGCCATCAGGTATCCAAACGTCGGGCGCATACGGCGGACATAGATATCGCTGGACGCTGCCTCCGCGCGGATCGTCTGGTTGATCTCGCTTAAAATCGTTTCGTATTCCTGTGATTTCAAGCGGGCGACTTCCTCGGCATGGCGGTTGGCTTCGGCGAGTTGTTCGGACGATATGACGCCGCCCGCCATTGCGCCCTCGAGATTGCCGAGCACTTTGGATGCGTTCTGTGCCACGTCGTTGTCCACCTTGCCCAATGCGCCCGCGATCACACTGACCAGAAGCGGCAGGCCGAGCCTTGAGATGATTGTTGTCAGCATGTTCTACCCCTCGATCAAATGATAGAAAATATGGTTTCCGATGATGGCGGACGGCTCCCGCCCCTTCGCCCAGTTCGGGGATATGCCGCGCGCGTGATAATGCGTGGCGCCGCCCGTCGCATCCGCCAGAGTTCCCGCAACCGCCCTGCGCGCGATACGGATAGCGGTCGCGAAATGGATGTCCTTGTCCGTTACCGCCTGAAGCTTTTGGTAGTTTGCATCACTCCGGTTCCAGCAGGAGAACTGGTATGGTTTCTGGCATACCGAAATAATGTTCGCGCCCCACCAGTAATGGCCGCGATGTTCCGCTACGGCGACGCGGTTCAGAACGACGGAGGCAACCGCCTCCATCCCTTTCAGCCCCTCGCCGCGCGCTTCACCCCAAAGGGTGCGGGCAAGCACGTCGATGCTAAGTTCATCGTAAAAATTCTGGGCGAGTTTCTTCTCCCCGTCCGGATTGCGTCCGGTCAGGATTTTCAAGAATTTCTTCATGTGGTGTTTAGTCCTTTTTCTGTGCCGCCATGGCTTCTGTCTTCAGCGCCGTGCGGTCGAGTTTCGATTCAATGCGTAGGAGATGCGCGACAATCCGCATCTCCAGGTCTTTCATGTCGGTGACGGAGGAATAGGTTTTTGCAACCTCCAGCTTGAACGCCGCGAGGCCTTCGCGTAATTGGGACGTTCGCACCTCCAGCGTATCACGCAGAATGTCCGCCGCGTCCTCTGCCTCGCGCCGGACTTTCAAAATCATCCAGAACAGCGCCGACATGACGGGCAGGTCTATGGCCGTAATCCACCAGATAAGGCCGCTTTCAAAAATCATGTTCATGGGTCTGCTTTCTATACGTCAAACTGCGTGTCGGCCGCGTGCGTTTCGCCGCCGGCGTACCAGATGCGCGGGGCGGAGGCTGATGGCCTCTGGACGCGGATCGGCTCATTCAGGATTGCGCCGGCGACGGCGTCGAGACCGTCGTCACGCTGCGCGCCGCCCTTCGGTTTCCATTCCGTCATCTCGCGGATGAAAGGGGTTTCATAAACGCTTTTGTGCACATTCAGGGATCTGGCGGCCAGACGCGCATCGAAGGCCTCCAGAATGCGTTCCACTTTCGCCTTGCCGCTCGCTTTCTCGATGACGCCGCAATTGACGCCCATCTCTCCGAATGTCCGGCGCAGGATATTGGGCAGGAATTTTCCGATGCCGTTGGTTTCCACCGTGATGACCGGGATGAAAAGCGCTTTGGCGATTTCCGCAACGCGCCTACATTGCAGGCTTGCCTCATCCTCCCCCTCGCCTGCCTTCACCGTGATATATTCCACGCGGTGGAGCCAGTATTTACCCTCGGTGTCGGTATAAACGACGGCCAGAACGCTTGCATCGCCGTGCCCTGTGCCAAAAGCCGGGTCCCACCAGGCAGAAACGGAGGCCAGCTTGTTACCGCACAGGAATAATCTGATCGTCTGCTGCGCCTCGCTGTATATGATTTCCTCGTCATAGCGTATGAGCAAAGAGGGATCGAGCTTGCTGTTCAGGATGTTGACGGGCTCCAGCATCATCTGCGCCGCGAATTTCATAGGCCCGGTCTGCACCCGCATTTCGTCGATGGCGGCCATGGAATAACGCTCCGGCCACGCGCTGCCGCCCTTTTCATTTACGATAGGGACAAATGCGCGTTCGTAATTTCTAAGGAATATTTCCTCTTCGCCGATTTCCGTACGCGGTTTACCGGCATAGATCGTATAATAGCTGTGCGGCGTACCGATATAGAGGACCGTGCCGCCGGGCGTCAGGATGAAATCATTTTCGCCCAGCCGTTCACGAAGCTTTTCGCGCTTCTCCGCCGTATCACAGGTATTGGGAACCTCCACATCGTCGCACAGGATGACATCCGCGCGCGTGCCGGTGATGTTCGCATGCAGTCCCCGCGCCAGAACGGACGGGTCACGGGATATGCGGGTTCGTTTGATTGTAAAGCTGTCGGCCGCCCACTGGTCCGCGCGGTCAGGCCTCAGTCCGGTCGTCATCGGATGATGCTCGATCACCTTTCGGATCATTCGCACCATCTTCTCGGCCAGTATGGACTCGGCGGACAACACCAGGATACGCAAATCCGGATCCCTGCATAGAAGCCATGCCGAGAATATCGCGATGAGGGTTGATTTTCCGCTGGCGCGGAACGCCTGAAGAATCAACCGCGTCTTTCCAAGCTCCCAGCACTTCTGCAGCCAGGTCACGATCTGAAAGTGCATGTCCGGCGTGTTGAGATTTTGGCTTTTGTTCCATGCAGACAAGAATAGATGCAAATCCGGGCATTGGCAATGCTGTTGCTTCATGTGCCCTCTTACATAAGTTGTTTATAAACTAGGTGTGGTATCCGCCAAGTTGGTTTCCGAACAATCGGATGACCGGCGATACTTTTTGACTTCCTGAACCGCTTCGGCGATAATGCGTTTTGTTTCATCGGGTTGGGATGAACCCACGATTATCGAATTGCCAAGTTTCAGGAGCTGTTCGATATGGGTTATAGCCACCTTGCAGGCCGTATGATGCTCCGAAAATTCTTTTGCGGTTTCGCCGATCTCCCTTTCGGAAAAGTCATAATATGAAACAAGAAGTTTCCTCAGCGCCTCATGGAAGCGTTTTTCTTCCTCATTTTGCGTCATGGCGAATCCTTAGAACCTAGAAATTATGTGCCATCTTGCACCATCCGATACGACGGTTATGGCCTTGTATTGCGCATTCAACGGCTGCGCGTATCCATCGGGCCCGCTGCCGCCATATTCGCTGACCGTGATGACATTGGCCGACACATCGGTTTTCTTGATCGTCACCGTGCGCCCCACGGCAATCGCGGCGTTGGCGGGAGGAAGCCGCGCCGTCATTGCGCCGCCAAAGCTGGAGAGAAGATAAACGTCCACCGCCATATCGATATCGTAAATGCCGCTGCCGTCATGATACCGTGTGTTTCCCGGTGCGCGGTTCGATGAAATCACAAACCATTCCGCACCGTTGGAGAGTACCTGAACGAAATCGTTCTCCGCGCCGAGATAGTAATTCCGGCCATCCGGCCCGCCTCCGCCATCTTCATCGACCGTGATGACGTTGCCGGAGGAATCCGTTTTCTTAACGACCATCATCGCGCCTGACGCGGCGGACGCATTCGGAAGCCGTACCGTCAGCGCGCCGCCGAAGCTCGATACCAGATGAACGGAGTGCGATATATCAAGCTGCACCAAACCGCTCGCATCGATATATTCCGTGTCATAGCGTTGCAGTGTCGCGTTGATGTCCACGGCCGTTGTTTTCTGCAAGCGGTTCTTGTGGGGGAAGCCCGCGTTGTAGGCGGTGTATTTTCCGCCCGACAAGTCCCATATCGCCGCGCCATCCGACATGGAGAGAAGATTGAAGATGGACGTTTCATCCGATCCCGCCTCCAGCTTTATGTTGGGCACGCTGTTGTAACTTTCGGCGTAGGGGTTGATGAGCAGCGTTTTGTAGGAACCCGCCCCCATCGTGAAGCATCCCGCCGCCGTGCCTTTGACGTTCGCCTCGCAATCGATGAAGGCATTGTTGAACGCGCCGTGCTCCACATAAAATCCGTGCCCCGTCATGTCGCTCCCGTGCGAATAAACGCGGCAGGCATGGAATTTGTTGGCGTTCGGCGTATCACCCTCACCGCTTCTGGTCAGGTGAAAGCCATGAAGCGCGGGCATTTCGACCAGCACTCGGTCAAAATTGTTCCAGTAGCACGGGTAGTCAGGACTGTTATACCCGTCCAGCTCAACGCCCGTTCTCGCGCCGAAGATGGTGACATCGGTGATGGAGGATTGAACGCACGGGCGATCGCGTCCGTACAATTTAATGCCGACGTTCCCCCCCGTGATGCGCAGGTCGGACAGGCTTGCGAAATCAGCCGTCATTTCGACCGCATTGAAATCATCGCCGTTGCATTCAATAACGCTCACCTGCCCTGCGCCATAGAGGCGTTTTCTCTCGCCCAGCGTGATCGTGCCGGACACCAGATACCGTCCCGGCGGCAGATACACCGTATCATGCGCGGCCAGCGCCTTTTGAATGGCGAGCGTGTCGTCATGCAATGCGTTTCCCTGCGCCCCGAAATCACGCGCCGACACGACATCCGAAAACTTGGCCGAAGACGTGCGCGTGACCGCGCCGATGCCATAGGCCGTATAGTCCGGCGCGGCCATGGATCCTTCGAGGCTGACCGCCACGGGGTTTCCGTCCGCATCGAAGCCCAGCGCCCTGTTCGCGCGGCTTTCGCGGGACGGAAGAATGGTTTGTGATGGTGTCTCATTATCCGCGTAACGCAAGGCGGGCGCGATGGAACGCGACACCTGCTGGACACTCGCCGTCAGGTAATCCAGCTCGTTGTTGATCGCGGCGGCGGAAAATTCCCCGCCTTCGATGAAGTCCGTCATGCGTTCGAGCGGCAATGTGCGCTCCAGCGTAATAATTATTCCTAACGCAGGCGGCACATCGAAGGTCACGGTGCCGCCATTCGTATCGCCCGCGCTTTGCACGTCATAGCCGCTGTAGCGCGGGGCGCCATCGAATTTCACCTTCAAATCCTCGCTGGCGAAAATCGGGAACGGGTAGTCGAACACACTGCGCACGCCATTGGCGACATAGCGCACGATCGGCGCCACATCGGGCATCCTGATATGGTCTGTCATGTTTTTCCTTTGAAAATTTCGGGCAATAAAAAAGCCCGGAGAAACCGGGCTTGTGTTTTTTACTGAAAGGGTTTGGGAGATATTTCCAGCATAGGCCAGGCACGCTCCATCAATTCGACGCGCCATTTCTGCGTCTCGACACGGAATGCCCCCTGTTCAACGCTTTCCACCTTGCATCCGCCAACGCCTTTGATGCGGTTGACCAGAAAGGCATCGTCGGGATTTTGTGCGTTACGGACAAAAACAGTCACAAGGCTGCCCGTCTCATTCGCATCTTCAAGCACCTGGCTTACGATTCTCCGGACTCCGGTAACAGGCGCCGGTTTTTCCAATGAAGACAAAACTTTTACTCTCTCTTGTTCTTGATTAGGGAAAACTTATCAATTATGGGCGAGAAAGGCAAGTTTTTCTGCACTTGTGTCTAAAATAGCACGGTTCCGGCGGTCTTTGCGGCATCCAGTGTCGCACCGATATTCCTTAATTTATCGCGCTCCCGCATCTGTGTAAGCTGGAGCGTGTTGATGCGCACATTGTTGGCATAGGACTGATCGGCGGCATTGGCGCGGAGTGCGTCCAGTGCTTCGCGCTGCGTCCTCTCCTGCTCGCTTTCGTTGAAAAGGCCGAGGAGGACGGCCTGCGCGGAGCCGCTGTCCGCTGCATTTACTCCGCTGGCTCCGTATTGCGCGCGCTGACGCGCCATGGCACGGCGAAGTGCGCTTCTGCGCTCGGTTTCCGCCGCTTGCGCGGTGAGACGTATCTGCTCCTTCTGCAGGGCCGTCTGTTCCGCCGCGTTTCGCATGGACGCTTCGGCCTGCTGCCGCGCCTGTTGGTAAGCGCGCTGGCCGGACCTGTCTTCATAGCCGTTGATCGTGCCGATCACGGCGTTCGCCGCGCCGAGCGCCTGTATCGCCGTCGAGGCGAGCGTGGTCAATCCACCCATGGTGTTTTTCCTTTGTATCTAATCGCTGAGTTTCAATTCGGTCATGACAGAGAGCAGCGTGAACGGTAGCGGCACGTTCTGTTCGATCCGCCATAACGGGTCGGCCAGTTCCGTCTGCCAGCCCAGCGCGCGGACATGGATATCGCCGCTCACCGCCGGGGGCGGCGCATCGAGGATGTCGTTTTCGCCGATATGCCGCAGGGCGATGTCTTTCAATCCGCGGCCGACATCCAGGCATAGCGCCTGTGTCTCCTGCACGCGGAAGATGGCTTCCACCATCCTTATCTTTCGCACCATGACGCCGTCTCCGGCAGCCGCGGGGGGCAGCGGCTCCACCACATGCGTGTAAGGCAGGCCGATCTCGACCGTGATTGCCGGCTCGTCGAGCGTGATTTTCCCCACACTGACCGTCTTTTCGCCAATCGACACGCCGTCCGCGACAATAGTGACGGCTTTCCCTTCCAGATGATCCAGCCCCGACCATTCCGTTGCCGGAACACTTGCCTCACCGCGCAAGGCGGAATCGAGATTGAGCTCGTCGTCGAACAGTTCGA
>QFNK01000414.1 GCA_003240795.1 Micavibrio aeruginosavorus
TCGCCTTGGTCTCGCGGTCGAAATAGATCAGCACGTTGCGGCAGAAAATGATGTCGAACCGCCCCAGCGATGTCATGGGGTCGAGCAGGTTGAAATGCCTGTATTGAACCATGGATTTGATTTCAGGCTTCAGGCACCATTTGTCGGCCTTCTGCTCGAAATATTTCATCAGCATCTGGATGGGCAGGCCGCGCTGTACCTCGAACTGGCTGTATTCGCCGCGTTTCGCGCTCTCCAGAACTTCGGTATCGATGTCGGTGGCAACGATTTCAAAATTCCATCCGGCAATCTTCGCGCCTTGCTCTTTCAGAAGCATGGAAAGGGAGTAGGGCTCCTGTCCTGTTGAACTTGCCGCGCACCATATGCGGACGCGTTTCGTCGCCGCGCGTGTTTTCAAAAGATGCGGCAGGATGATGTCGCGGAATTGATCGAACGGTTTGTTGTCACGGAAGAACGATGTCTCGTTCGTGGTCATGGCCTCGACCACGTCCTTTACAAGCTCGTTCTTCGGCATCGCGCGCAAGGCCATGGCAAGCGCGGCAATATCGGGATAATTCCACTTGCGCGCAACGGGGGTGAGGCGCGAGTCCAGCAGATATGCCTTGTCAGACGTCAGGGCGAGGCCCGACTTCTCTTTAAGGATGTTGCTGAACAAATCGAAATCACTGATATGCATTCTCTATATACCTATTTCCCGAAGGCCTGACGCACGTAAGGGCCGATATCTTCCAGAGGAAGAACGGCCGTACACAGCCCGTTGGTTGCGACAGCGCCGGGCATCCCCCACACGACGCTTGTCTCCTGATTCTGCGCGATAACGCGCCCGCCGGCCTCGACCAGCTTTTTGCTGCCGTTCAGGCCGTCCGATCCCATCCCCGTCAATATAACGGTAAGAAAACGCGGACCCCACACGTCGATCGCGCTGCGGATCATCGGATCAACAGATGGTTTGCAGAAACTTTCCGGCGGGCCGTCATTGAGGGCGATCCTGATGTCCATGCCTTTTTTTACGAATGTCATGTGCAACCCTCCCGGCGCGACATAAACATTACCACGCTCTACCAGCATACCTTCCTC
>QFNK01000415.1 GCA_003240795.1 Micavibrio aeruginosavorus
TCAGAAGAAAGCCGCCGCGCTGAGCAACATCGCGCTTCAGGTTCTGGACGCCAAAAACGGCGGCGCCATCGTTCAGGCCGCCGATGAAGTGATCGACGGCACATTGGGTGATCAATTTCCGCTCTCCGTCTGGCAGACGGGTTCGGGCACACAGACAAACATGAACGCCAACGAGGTTATCGCCGGACGCGCCAACGAAATCCTGTCCGGAACCCGCGGCGGAAAAACCCCTGTTCACCCGAACGACCACGTCAATATGGGACAGTCGTCCAATGATTCCTTCCCGACCGTCATGCATATCGCCGCTGCCGAAAGCGTGTATCACGACCTGCTGCCCTCGCTGGAAATGCTGCAGGCTACGCTGCAAAAAAAATCACAGGAATTCAATAACATAGTCAAAAACGGCCGCACGCATTTGCAGGATGCGACGCCGCTGACTTTGGGCCAGGAATTCTCCGGTTATGCTGCACAAATCGGCTATGCGATCGAGCGCGTAAAGGCCGCTCTGCCGCGCACCATGATGCTGGCACAGGGCGGCACGGCCGTCGGCACTGGTATCAACTGCAAAATCGGCTTTGCAGAGCGTTTTGCGGAAGAAGTCTCCAGCATTACCGGCCTGCCTTTCATCACCGCGCCAAACAAATTCGAGGCGCTTGCAACGCATGACGCGCTGGTCGAACTTTCCGGTGTTCTGAACGTGCTGGCGGTGTCCCTGATGAAGATCGCCAACGACATCCGCCTGATGGGCTCCGGCCCCCGCTCCGGCATCGGCGAGCTTCTGCTGCCCGAGAACGAGCCAGGCTCCTCCATCATGCCGGGCAAGGTCAACCCGACGCAGTGCGAGGCCATGACCATGGTCTGCGCGCAAGTCATGGGCAACCATGTCGCCGTGACGATCGGCGGCAGCAACGGCCATTTCGAACTCAACGTCTTCAAGCCGGTTATCATTTACAACGTGCTTCAATCCATCCAGCTTCTGGCGGATGCCTGCCGCAGCTTCACCGACCGCTGCCTTGTGGGCATAGAGCCGAACCACGAGCGTATACGCTACCTCATGGAAAACTC
>QFNK01000021.1 GCA_003240795.1 Micavibrio aeruginosavorus
ACATAGGACTTCGTCGGGTGCTGGTCGTGGAGCGATTTACCCGCATCCTGTTCCATGTGCAGACGCGTAACACCGATCTGCTTGGTCGTGCCGTCGCTGAGGTCGATTTCAATGACCCCCGTGCCGACGATCGGATACTGGAACTGCGAAATCTGATAGCCCTGCGGCAGGTCGGGATAGAAATAATTCTTACGCTCGAACACCGAACGCTTGTTGATCTGCGCGTTCAGGCCAAGTCCCGTTCTCACGGCCTGCTCGACGCAATAGGCGTTCAGGACGGGAAGCATACCCGGCATCGCGGCATCGACCATGGACACCTGGCTGTTGGGTTCGGCGCCGAATGCGGTTCCCGCGCCGGAAAAGAGTTTGGAATTCGCCGTGATCTGGGCATGGACTTCCATGCCGATCACAACTTCCCATTCACCCGTGTCGCCTTTGAGCAGATATGTCATGGTTCAATGCTTCCGTTAAATTTTCTTCTTGTTTTACAATCTCTATATTCAGACCCGTATCCTCGATCGCGCCGCCATGGGCCACCACACCGGTCGTGATTTCGCGGCGGCGGACATGTTCGCGGTGGATCATGTAGATACCGGAGCCCACAATAATGGCGCCGCCTATACCTGTCCAGATATCTATGCCCTGATTGAACAAAAGCAGCCCGAACAGGATGCCCCAGAGCAGCTGGACATACTGGAACGGCGCCGCGACGGAGGTTTCGGCGCTCTGGAAGGCGCGGGACACGGAAAAGTTCGCAAAAACGTGGAAAACGGCGGTCCCCGCGAACAGCAGAAGGTGCTCCGGCGCGGGAAGGCTCCATTCGCCTTTGACCGTAATCATAAGGCCGAACAGGATGCTGGATACGATCTGGCCGTAAAGGGAGAAGGCGAGGAGGGGTTCTCCCTCGCCGATCTTGCGGACGATCACCGTCGATCCGGCATAGCAGAACGCGGCGATGATGATGCCGATGGCGGCAGGCTCCAGCGGCACCATGCCGGGGCGGAGGACAACCAGGACCCCGACAAAGCCGCCGATAATGGACGCCCAGCGGTACATGCCTATTTTTTCGCCCAGGAAGAAGATCGACATGATCGATACGATAAAGGGACCGGAGAAGATAAGCGTATAGGACATCGCCATGCCCAGCTTTACAAAGCCCGTTGTCATGCAGAAAAACACAACCATCCCGAAGAGGGAGCGAAGCAGGTGAAGCTTCAGATGTTTTGTCTGGAGGGTTGCCTTCAGGCCGCCGACGCGCTTGGACAGCATCAGGATGATCGGCAGGAAAAACATATTGATGAAAAAGGCGATCTTTTCGGGCGGATAATGCGCGCCGCCCATCTTTATAAAAACATCCCCGATGGAATAAAGGCTGAACCCGAAGGCCGACAGCATCATTGCCTGCATGTTTTTATTTGCGTCACCCATTACAAACCCCGAAATTTAGAACCAGACCCGAAAAAAAGAGCGGGGATTCCCGCTCTTTCCGCATTATGTTTAGTGTGCGATTGCGGATTATTTAAGGCACGACGTCAACTGTGCCTGCGCGAATTGCTGGAATTGCGGATCGTCATAAAGCGCCTGCATCGGGTCTCTATGATTTCCGGCGAGCGGGCAAGGATATCCTGGAACAGACGCGCGCCGTTGTTCTTCAGATGCTGGGCAATGCGGTCGGCGGCGCAGGAGCAGACACGCTGCGCATTCCCGCCCAGCAGTCCGACCTTCGGATTGGATATGCAGGTGGAATAGTGGTAATCGCGGGTCGGCGCCTCCATGCAGGGTGCATAAACATTCACGATCATTTTGTTGAGCGCGACGCGGGCATTCGGATTGTTCGGGTCGGTCATGGCCGCCATGTCTTCCATGGCAAAGCTTTCAACCATTTTGGCGGCGGTGCAGCCGCAGAACATCTTTTGCGAATTAACGGAAAAACGCTGTTCCGTTTTTGCCGCCTCGGTCACGCAGTTGCCGTAGTACTCATTCGCCTGATCACGCGTGATCGGCGTTTGGGCCTTTGCGGTGAAAGGAACCAGGAGAAGCAGAGCGAGCAGTATCGGGTATTTCATCATCAGTTCCTTTTTAAGGGGTTAAGAGTTAGGCGGCCTTCTTGATATTCAACAACGATGGAACGGCCGTGAAGTTCGCGGCGCGTTCGATAGCGCCGCCGGCACGGATGATCGTTTCCTCATCCCACGGGCTGCCGATCAGTTGCAGGCCGAGCGGCAGTCCTTGCGCGTTCAGCCCTGCCGGAACCGAAAGACCCGGAAGGCCGGCGAGGTTGACCGTAACGGTAAACACATCGTTCAGGTACATCTTGATCGGGTCGTCCTCGTTCTCGCCAATCGCGAACGCCGCGGACGGCGTGCTTGGTGCAAGGATCACATCGCACTGTTTGTACGCATCGAGGAAATCCTGAAGGATCAGGCGGCGCACTTTCTGCGCCTTGATGTAATAGGCGTCGTAATATCCGGCGGACAAAACATACGTGCCGATCATGATGCGGCGCTTTACCTCTTCACCGAAACCTGCGGCGCGGGTCTTTTCGTATGTTTCGTTCAGGTCTTTGCCTTCGACGCGCAGGCCGTAACGCACCCCGTCATAACGGGCAAGGTTGGAGGAGCACTCCGCCGGTGCGATAATGTAGTAGGTCGGCAGGCCGTATTTCGTGTGGGGCAGGGAAACATCGACGATCTCCGCGCCTTCGGCTTTTAGCCAGTCGATCCCCTGTTGCCAGAGTTTCTCGATTTCGGCAGGCATGCCGTCCACGCGATATTCTTTCGGAATGCCCACTTTCAGACCCTTGGCGGATTGACCGAGTGCGGCGGCGAAATCAGGCACGGCCTTGTCGGCGGATGTTGAATCTTTCGGATCGAACCCGCTCATGGATTGGAGCATCAGGGCGGCATCTTCCAGATTGCGGCCGAACGATCCCGCCTGGTCGAGGGAAGAGGCATAGGACACAACGCCCCAGCGCGACACACGGCCGTAGGTTGGCTTGATACCCGCGATACCGCAGAAGGCGGCAGGCTGACGGATGGAGCCGCCCGTGTCCGTACCGGTGGCGACAACGCACATACGCGCGGCAACGGCGGCGGCGGACCCGCCGGACGATCCGCCCGGTGTCAGGTCAGCGTTCGATCCGTCATTGCGTTTCCAGGGGGAGATAACATTCCCGAACGCGCTGGTCGTGTTGGCGGAACCCATGGCGAATTCATCCATGTTGAGCTTGCCCAGCATGATCGCGCCGTCGTCGAACAGTTTTTGCGTCACGGTGGATTCATATTCCGGTTTGAACCCGCGCAGGATGTTGGAGCATGCGGCGGATTGCACACCGCGTGTACAGAACAAATCCTTCACGCCGATCGGCACGCCTTCCAGCAAACCTGCTTGACCGGCGGCGCGGCGCTTGTCGCTTTCCTCCGCCTGTTTCAGGGCGATATCATGCGTGACCGTCGTGTAAGCATTCATGGACGGGTTCAAGGCGTCAATCGTCTCAAGGTGCGCCTTGGTCGTTTCAACGGCCGTGAAGTCACCTTTTTTCAGGCCTTCAACGGTTTCTTTCAGGCTCAGGGTCGTAAGATCAGTCATAATGTTTATTCCACGATTTTGGAGACAACGAAGAAGCCTTCCGTGGCTTCGGGCGCATTGGCGAGGACTTTCTGCTGCTGATCGCCGTCATTGATCACGTCGTCGCGCAGGCGCAGATTGATATCCACGACATTGGCCAGCGGCTCGACATTGTCGGTGTTCACTTCGCCCAGCTGTTCAACGAACTTCATAAGGTTGCCGAGCTTCACACGCACGACTTCCAGCTCGGCGTCTTCCATGTGAAGACGGGAGAGGGTGGCGACTTTCTTGACGGTTTGAAGGTCCATAATTCTTCCTTTGATTTACGTCCTTCAGTATTAACCAGCGGCAGGGGCGAAGGACAAGATAATTCTTTGTGTTTTCCGTCTCTTGGGGCTAAACAAAACCATGCCCATCGGACTTCTCAAAAACATGCTCCACTGCGTTCCCGAAAACGCGCGGTTTCTTGGCCTCGATATCGGCACGAAAACGATCGGCCTCGCCCTTGGTGATATAACGCAGGGCATTGCAACGCCGCTCCATACTATCCGCCGCACCAAATTCACGGCCGATTTAAAGGAGCTGTGCAAGGTTTCACGTGAATTTATGGTTAATGGTTACGTCCTCGGATGGCCGCTGAATATGGACGGAACGCTCAGCGGCTCCTGCGACCGTGTTCGTTCCTTTGCCGATGAAATGGCGAAATATCCACAGGAGCTGGGGATAGAATCGGGGACGGATGTGTGGATTGCCTTATTTGATGAACGTTTATCCACAAGCGCTGTGCATGATTTTCTGGTGAACGATGTGGATATGTCGAGAACAAAGCGCGATCAGGTGGTCGATAAACTCGCCGCGCAGCTGATCCTGCAGGGCGCGCTGGATTTTATCCGGCTTGCGCGATAGTCCGCGACAGCGCCAAAATCATCTCTTCAAAAATTTCATCCTTGTCCGTCACGCCCGTAAGCCATGTCGCGCGCGCCGTGCCGTTACCAGTCCGGACAGCCTCACCCCGATGTTCGCTTTCGGGCGGCGCTTCGACAAAGGCGAGGGAAGGTTCCGGCCGCGCCTTATACAAATCCGGGCGAAGGGCATAGATAATGACGTTGGGATCGTGGATCGACGGCCCTTCCAGTCCGAATTTCTCCTTGTCCAGATCCGCCACAACCATCAACATGCGATGGAATGCAGGCCCGTACGTCTCGTCGAGTGCTTTGATCCTGTTCTGACGGGATTCGGTCAGAACCATGTTCTGCGAAGCGTCCATCGCCATAAACACAATATCAACCCCGCTTTTCAGCACGATATTCAAGGCCTTGGGATCCTGATAAGCGTTGAATTCGGCATAAGGCATGATGTTGCCGGAACGAATGCGGCCATTGGGCAAAAGCACAGGTTTGCCGTCATTCCCCGGCGGCTCCATACCGCCGCCCATATAAATGATTTTCTCTATTTTTCCTGCTTTATCAGGATGTTTTTCGAGGAACAGGGCGAGGTTTGTAATTGGGCCCGTGGCAAAAACCGTTACGGGCGAGCCCGCTTTTTCCAATGTCTTTGCATACCAGTCGGCAATATCCACTTTTTGGATAGGTTTGGCGGATTGAGGCAGAATTACGCCGCCGACCCCATCGCTTCCGTACGCATCGTCACCGAATGGGCGCATACCATCGCATGGCGTGTCGGCGCCCTGTACGACTCCGATCTCCTCCGCGTCGATCCAATGCAGGAAATTAAGCACATTTTGCGTGGCAAAAGGCTGGCTTACATTCCCGAAAACGCTGGCAATTCCAAGGATGTCAAAGCGGCCGCGATGCGCGAGCAGCATGGCAATCGCCCAGAGGTCATCGCCGCCCATATCGCCATCATAAACAATCGGTGTTTTCATAGGGGGAGCATATCAGAAACGCACGGTTTTTCCCGCAAAACCGCACAGGGTTTTCCACCGTTTCATACACAAATGTTATCAGGGCAAAGAAAAACCCGCGGCCGCCCTATAGTGTGTAAGTACGGGGCAGACCGCGGGCGGGATGGAAACCTTATCAACGGCTACGATGATATGGTTCCGAAACGCATCAGGCTGTGGCCGTATTTCTGCATCCAGTCCTTGCCCTCTTCATAATCGCGCGATAGGCGTTCGCAAACGCGCCAGAAATTGTCGCTGTGATCCATATGGACAAGGTGGGCGCATTCATGGGCGACCACGTAATCGAACGCTTTCGACGGCGCGAAAATCAAACGCCAGGAGAAAGACAAATTGCCATCGTCGGAGCAGCTTCCCCAGCGGGAGCGTGTATCCTTGACCTGTACGTCCAAAATCCGGCGGCGGATCAGGGATGCCTTTTCAAGCGACATTTCCGTCAGCTTTTCCTTGGCCAGATCGATCAGGAAGCGGCGTATCCGCTGCGATGGGTCCGGCTTGTTGGTCAGAACCAGAAGCTCGTCCTTTTTCAGCTGTATGTCCGTACGCTTGAGCGCGGGATTGTATAGTACGATGATTTTACGGTCGCGCCCGAGAATGGGCAGCGTCTCACCATCGCGGAAAGGCACCGCGCTTGGAAGATCGCGGAGTTTTTCGCGGATCCAGTCCTTGTTCTGTTCGGCAAATAGATAAGCGGTACGCATGGAAGCGCGTTTCGGCACGACCAGATGCACCAGCCGCTCACGCGGATCGAGGCGGAGGGCCATGCGTTTGGCGCGTTCGGATACGGAAAGCTTCAGGCGCGGGGAGATTTCGGCAAAAGGCAGGCCGAACCACTCGTTTTCCTGTGAAAAGGAAAAGAGGTCGCGTCCGGAACGTGCGCGTGCCCGTTCCGCATTCAAAGGTTTTACCCTTTTTGCCATGCGTTCCTGCCGTTGATTTCTTATTACTAGAGTAACACGAACCTAACGGACTTGAAAATAATTGGCAAGCGACAAATGAAAAAATATTTTTGCGAAATTGGGCAAGAAAATTACATTTTATTAAGTTATTGATAGTAAAATGTTTTTTGTTATTTTTGCACCGCAAACCCTGGCTGTTAATTTGGTTCCAGAAACTGCGAAAAATTAGATGGCAATAACCGAGTATTGCCCGGAATTTCACTATATTTCAGACCGTTATCCACACCCGCCTGGCGTATGAAGCCTGTCACGCGGGGGCATATTTCGTCCCTCCAGCGCCGTCCTTCAAATATTCCATAATGACCGCACCCGCGCTGCAGATGATGAAATTTACGGCTGGACGAAATATTATTACAAAGCGTGTGGGCGGCTTCCGTCTGTCCCGGGGCTGAAATATCGTCTTTTTCGCCCTCCACCGTCAAAAGCGCCGTATTTCTAATGGCGGACGGGCTAACCTTTTGATTGCCAATAATCATTTCGCCTTTTGCCAAGGATCGTTTCTGGAAAACCTGTTCGACCGTCTCTATATAAAAATCGGCCGGAATGTCCATAACCGCCAGATATTCATCATAAAAAGCCGCAATCTTGCCTGCTGATTCCTGATCTCCCTGACGCAGGTGGCTGAACATGTCCCAATGGGACTGTACGTGTCTCTCCGCATTCATCATCATAAAGCCCGTGAGCTGTTTATAGCCGGGATAAACGGTCATACCTGCGGCTGCATAACCGCCCGGCACAACGGACAGGGCATTGTCTTTAAACCATTGTAACGGGCGGGTTTCCGCCAGTTTGGTAACCTCGGTAGGGGCTGCTCCCGTGTCGATCGGGCCGCCCATAAGTGTCATGGAAAGGGGCTGGAACGCCTCGTCATCTGCCGCCATCTGGGATACCGCCGCCAGAACGGGCACCGTAGGCTGGCAGACGGCGATCACGTGCGCGCCCGCACCCATGTGCCTGAGCATGTCTTTGATATAGCTGACATAATCGTCAAGACCGAATTTTCCCGCCTTTGGCTGTACGTCTCTGGCATTCACCCAGTCCGTGACATAAACATCATGGCTTGGAAGCAAGGCCTCCACCGTGCCCCGCAAAAGCGTTGCGTAATGACCGGATAAAGGCGCGGCAAGAAGCACTTTGGGATCGTTTCTGTCCGTATCCCTTTTGAAATTGACCAGATTACAATATGGGGCGCTCCAGACAGTCTGTTCCGAAACCGCAACTTTTACGCCGTGGATGGCGGTGTAAGGCAGGTTAAAGGCGGGTTTGCTATATGTGGCGGCGATTCTGCCCATCATATGCCTGGCCGCGCCAAATTCCTTTTTCAGCGAAGAGAGGCCGGCTATCCCGGAGTTGAGTTCCAGCCCTCCAAGACCGGCCGCGGCCATGCCGAAAATCGTTCTGAGGTTTCGCTCGTTCCAGTCATGAATGGCGTAATCTGCGAACATGTGTCCCCCTTTGATATGCCGCAAAAGGGTATTCCTTTCCTCGGCATGAACAAAGGCGCAGCGCAGCAATATGGCCGCTTATCTGGGGGTAAATACTGGGGCTATGACGGGGATCAGGCGTCCTGCGGGGCGTCTTTCTTCTCGCGCTTCGTGTTGTCCCGTTCTTTGAGCCAGCGTCGCGTGGCGGCAATGCCATGCTTGTCGCGGTTGAAGCGGTCGGGGGCAACGTCCGGCGCGCCGGCAAGGTCGCGGGCGGGCACGGGGTCGCATCCGGGATCGAATTCCCGCATGAAATGGCGGATGCGCGGCATGATTTCGGTGCGCCAGCGGCTGCCGTTGAAAATACCGTAATGCCCGCAATTCATCTGCAAATGGTGGAATTGCTTGCGTTGCGGCAGGTTGTAGCACAAATCGTGCGCGGCGGTCGTCTGCCCGCGCGATGAAATATCGTCCAGTTCGCCCTCAATGGTGAGAAGGGCCGTGTGTTCGACGTCGGACGGTCTAACATCAACAAGCTTATGAGTAAGCGGATCGCGCCATTTCATCTGCCCGCGCGGGAGGAGGTGGCGCTGGAACACAGTGTCGATCGTCTGGACATAGAATTCTGCGGGCATATCCATGACCGCATTGTATTCATTATAGAATTTGCGGTGGAATTCGGCGGATTCACCGTCGCCCTTTACAAGGTGCTGGAAGAATTTCATGTGGCTGCCGACATGGCGGTCAAGGTTCATCGACATAAAGCCGCTAAGCTGCAGGAAGCCCGGGTAAACCTTGCGGAACGCGCCGGGATAATAGGCCGGAACCGTCTCGATAACCGCATTTTCGAACCAGCTGAGCGGGCGTTCTTCGGCCAGCGTGTTAACGGCTGTCTTGGAAATGCGCGTGTCGACCGGCCCGCCCATCAGCGTCATGGACAATGGCTGGTTCGGGTCCTCGTCGCTGGCCATCAGGGAAACGGCGGCCAGAACCGGAACGGCCGGCTGGCAGACGGCGATCAGGTGCGTCTGCGGCCCCAGAAGGGACATGAATTCGCGCAAATATGTAATGAAATCATCGAGGTTGAAGCGCCCCTCGGACAGCGGCACCTGACGCGCATCCGTCCAGTCCGTGACATAAACGTCATGATGGGGAAGCAGCGCCTCAACCGTACCGCGCAAAAGCGTGGCATAGTGGCCGGACATCGGCGCGACGATCAGGACGCGCGGGTCTTTGCGCTTGGTTGCGCGTTTGAAATGGATGAGCTGGCAGAATGCTTTCTCGACAACCGTTTCTTCCGTCACCTTGACGGTTTTGCCGTCGATAACCGTTTCCGGCAGGCCCCATTCAGGCTCTCCAAAACGGCGTGTCACACGCTCGAACACTTCTGCGCTGGCGGCAATCGTCCGCCCCATCTGGGTATGGCTGACTGGATTCCAGGGGTTTTGAAAGGCCGCACGGGTCATTTCGGCCGCAAAACGGGCGGGGGTCAAAAGCGCGTGTTGAAGATCGTATAAATGGTAGAGCATCTGAAATTCAGCCTTGTCTAATGTATCGTGACGTAAGGGATACAAGGAATTAGTTAATATTATATCCCATTGCGGGAAGGGGGCAAAGCCGCATATGGCGCGGCCTTGCGAAATATGACATGATTCCCGTACGCCGTGCAGATGTATTCCAAGGATAAAACATGGATTTTTCCAAATTGTTTCAAACCGTTCATGACCAGATATTCGATCCGGAACGGCTCCCCGTGGCCATCGCCGCGCTTTTCCTCGTATCCGTGGTCGGTGTCATTGCGGGGCCTGTTCTGTCCAACGCCAACCCGCTGTTCTGGCGATCCGTCGATTACCTGTTCGGAAAAGCGGGCAGCAAGCTGGACAATACGGGGCGTTCGGCGACCGATCTGGCAAGCCGCGGCTTGATCATCACCTTAACGGGCGCTGTCATGGCGTTCTTGATAGGCACGGCGTTTCAGGTTTTATCGGCTGAATATCCAAGCTGGCTTATTGTTGACATTGTCGCTTTAAGCTTGGTTTTGAGCGCCGGGGCGGGATGGTACGCCCTTCTGCGACTCTATAAAGCCGTGCACGGCAAGAACCTCGTCCGGGGCGCGTTCTATACGATTGCCGTAACAACGCGAAGCAATCTGGCCGCCGCCGATGAATTTACGATCACGAGGGTGGGAATCGGCCTCGCCGCCCGTAATTTCGACAAAGGCGTTATTGCCCCCATTCTGTGGTACCTGATCGGCGGCCTTCCGGCGGCTTATCTATATGCAGGGCTCGCCGCGCTCAGCTGGCGGTTCGGGAAAGAGGGGTTTACGAAGGGATTCGGCTCCCCGGCGCTCGCGCTGGAAAAACTGCTGGGCTTCATCCCGAATATATTTGCCGGTATTCTGATCTCTCTGGCCGGGCTTATTACGCCGACTGCGGGCATGACTCGCTCCATTATCGGCCTGTTTCACTTCGGAAAAGGGCGTGCGCACTATGCCGAAGGCGGCGCGGCCGTCACGGCAATGGCCTGGGCGTTGAAGGTCAGCCTCGGCGGCGCGACACAGGATATGGACGGCAGCGCCATCAAACGCGGCTGGGCGGGGCCGAGCGGCGCAACGGCAAGGCTGGAGGCTCGCCATCTGCACCGCGCACTCTATATAACGGTTGTCGCGCACCTGCTTTTTGCCGCCGCAATGCTGGTCGCGATGGTTTTAGACGGGCGGGGAGCGTTTCCGCCATTTTTCTCTTAAACCAACCCTTGACTTACAGGGGCGGATTCGCCTATTGTCCGCTTCGATTTTAAGAATTCGACTATAAGGAAGAGCGCTATGAGCCGCACATGTATGGTAACCGGTAAAAAAAGAGCCGTTGGTAACAACCGTTCCCACGCCGAAAACAAGACAAAACGCACGTTTGAGGTCAACATTCAGGACACGACTGTTCACAGCGAAATCCTGAACCGCAGAATCGCGATCCGCGTTACGGCAGCAGGTCTGCGTACGCTGGAGAAGAAAGGCGGCTTCGACGCTTTCGTTCAAGGCACGGCAAAGACGAAGCTGGATCCAGCTCTGCGTCCTTACAAGGCCCTGATCGAAAAAGTAGCCGCAGAAAAAGCAGCCGCTTAATTATCTTACCACGTGTAAGAAACGAATGATCCCCCGCGCAAGCGGGGTTCTTCTTTTAAACGACCTAGAAAGATGTGCGATTGTGGTGGGGCAGCACTGCAGGAGCGCAGGAGCAAAACCATGACCAGAGCAAAGAAAAAGAAACTGCCCACACCTGTCCTCGCCGCGACGTTCGATACAAAGATCGAATATCCCAATCACAAATTCGAGGTTACCTTCAAAGACCCGAAAAGCGGCGCCCGCCTCGGCAAGCTGACAACGCCGCACGGCACGATCGAAACGCCGAACTATATTTTCTGCGGTACGAAAGCCTCTATCAAAAACCTCTCGCCTTATCAGATGCGTGAGGCGAAGACGGATATCATCCTCGCCAACACATACCACCTGATGATCCAGCCGGGCGCAGACCTCGTCGAAAAGATGGGCGGCCTTCACAAATTTACGGGCTGGAACGGTCCGATGCTGACCGACTCCGGCGGCTTTCAGGTCTTCTCCATGGGCAATGGTTCCTGCGCGGACGAGATCAAGGGGCGCAATCGCCAGCAACGCGAAAACCTTCTGAAGATCAACGAAGAGGGGGCTTTCTTCCGCTCCTATCTCGACGGGCGCAAGCTGTGCCTGAACCCTGAAATCTCGATGGATATTCAACGCAAGCTTGGCGCAGACCTGATCGTGCAGATGGATGAATGCACGGCGTATCAGGTGACGAAGGACTACACCGCACGCTCGATGGAAATGTCCATGCGCTGGGGCGACCGCTCCCTCCATGCGTTCAATGCGATGCACGACGGCAAGCAGGCGCTATACGGCGTGGTGCAGGGCGGCGTGTATGACGACCTCCGCAAACAAAGCGCCGATTACGTGCGCTCCCGTCCGTTCTTCGGCACGGCGATCGGCGGATGCCTCGGCGGATCGGATGATGAGATGTACGGCATTCTGGAAGTGTCCCAGCCGCACAACCACCCCGACCGCCCGATCCACTTCCTCGGCATCGGCCGTATGAAGGACGTGTTCCGTTCTGTCCGCTATGGCATCGACACGTTCGATTGCGTTATGCCAACCAGAATCGCGCGTCACGGTATGGCCCTTATGAAGGGCGCGCCGAACGAGCGTATCAACCTTCTGAACGCGAAATACCGCGACGATCCGACGCCGCTTGACGAGACGCTCGATCTGCCGATGAGCCGCGATTTCTCCAAGGCCTACATCCACCACCTCTTGAAGGCGGGTGAGCTTCTGGCCTACCAGATTTTGAGCCAGCACAACGTGGCCGTCATCAACCGCCTGATGCGCGACGTCCGCGCGGCGATTGCGAACGGCACACTGGATCAGCTGGAAAAAGAATATCTGGTCGATTAGAAAATCCTTATTTATCAGCGTCTTGCAGGAAATTAACCAATTTCCAACCAATCCGGTTTAGGATGGACGGGTAGAGAAGGGGCTTTTATGGCACTGGAATATAAATCCGTACTCGGACTGGAATCCATTATGCCTGTGCTGGACGAATATGTCGTCTGGTACGGCCGCCTCGTGCGTTCTTATTTTGAAGGGGCGCCGCTTGGCGAGGAGGCACCGTCCGTTTTCTCCGACTGGCTCACAAAAGCCATCATCGAAAAGAGCATCAACGGCGATATGGCCGACAAGATTCAGGCCGTGCATCTGGATATGGTTCAGGCCGCGCGCAATTTCACGGGTCACGTTGCCGGACGCGGCGCGCCGCCGCTTCAGGCCTATGACGACCTGAACGGCCATTACGAAGAATTCATCCACATCATGCGCCGCCTGGAAAAAGACCGTGCGGTTGAAAACAGCGGCTTTGACGAACTCACCGGCCTGCGCTCCCTGCGCCTGATGAACGAGGATGTCACGCGGGAAATGGAACGCCGGTCGCGCCAGGGAAATCCGTTCGCGCTCGCGCTCGTCAAGATCAACAATTTCCGCGACGAATGGCGCGGCGATGAAGAGATATGCCGCCCGATGGTCCGCCGCATATCGGATGAAATCAAACACTGCCTGCGCTCTTTCGACGATGCGTATTATCTGGGCGATGAATATTTTCTGCTGGCCCTGAAACATGCCGATATCCTCGGCTCACAGGCCGCGATGACTCGCCTCAATCAGGGTGTGCTGGAGGCGAATGTGCAGGCCCCGGGCGGCGCGCTCGGCGAAATAACGGTCTCAAGCGTCGTGTGTGAGCCCACACCCGGCGATTCTCTGGAGGAGCTGGTCGAGCATATGA
>QFNK01000022.1 GCA_003240795.1 Micavibrio aeruginosavorus
CGCACGGCGCATCACGGACGAATCCGCAATCACACCCGCCATGCGGAGCACAGCCACGCGCTCTTTCTTTAAAAGCTGTTTTCCCACCACCGGAATTTCGCTGACATAACTGTTCCAGCGGTTCATCTTTTCGGCCTCTTCAGCCTTTGTGTCATTCGTGTCTTGCATGTTTTCAACCTTATCCAATCGGGGCACCGTCGCGCAAGATCGCGCGCGCCGCCTCCGTATCGCTCCCATCTTCGTTGTGCAGTATAATCCCCGCGTGAAGGCGCGCGGGCGTTTTCCTGTCTTTCACCGCGCGCACGATCACGCGCTTCGCTTCCTCGCCAGGGCGCGGATACAGCGGGATGATTTCCACCGCGCCGAACTTCCGTCCAATCGACTGGATGATCCTGTCCACCTTATCGGCACGCTGGATCATCGTAAAACTTCCCCCTGACCGAAGGTTGCGGAACCCCGCCTTGATCCAGTCATCGAGTGTAACATCTTCGTCCCTGTGCCCCAGCGCCGTGGCCCGTTCCAATGAGGCGGCCTGCGTATAGGTTCCGGCCTCCAGATAGGGCGGGTTGCAGATGACATGGTCGAACGGCGTTTCGGCCGCATAGGCGCGTATGTCGGCGCACACAAATTCCGCCCGCCCCTCCATCCCGTTGAGCGCAATGTTTTCGCGCGCCAATAGGGCATGGTTTTCCTGTATTTCAACACCCGTCAGGCGGCTGTCCGCAACACGCCAAAGAAGGCAGAACGACGCCCCGCCTACACCGGCACCAAGGTCCAGAACCCGCGCACCCGCCTGCGCCTTGCACGCCGCGGCAAGAAAGACGGAGTCCATGGATGTGCGGAAACCGCCCGCCGCCTGTAAAAGCCGGACTTTATGGTCAAGAACATGTATTTCGGGGGTTTCAGCCATACAATTCGCTTGCGGCGGGCCTTTCGCTGGTCTAATTCAAGCCTATGACAGCGTTAAACCGCATTACAGGGGAAAAGACAAGCGAAAGCCCGCTGGACAGGCTGCAATCGCATTTGTCCGACGATATGAAGGCCGTAAACGCCATGATCGTCGCCCGCATGGACTCCCCCGTCCCCATGATCCCCCAATTGGCAGGATATCTGATCGCCGCCGGCGGAAAACGCATCCGCCCCCTTATGACGCTGGCTTGCGCCGCCCTCTATGACGGCGACATGTCCCGCGCCCACAGGCTGGCGACCGCCGTTGAATTCATCCATACCGCAACCCTCCTCCATGACGATGTGGTGGATGACAGCGAAGAACGCCGCGGCCAGAAATCAGCCAACGTCATTTTCGGCAATGAGGCAAGCGTCCTGGTCGGCGACTTCCTGTTCTCCCGCGCGTTCCAGTTGATGGTCGAAGACGGCTCGCTCGACGTTCTGCGCATCCTCTCCGACGCCTCCGCCATCATCGCGCAGGGCGAAGTGCTCCAGCTTTCCATTCAGGGAAATCTCGGCACGACGATGGAAGAATATCTGGACGTGATCAAGGGCAAGACCGCCGCCCTCTTCGCCGCCGCGTGCGAAGTCGGACCCCTCGTTTCCGTTGCAGGAACCGACGCCGCGCGCATCATGTGCGAATACGGCATGAACCTCGGCATCGCCTTCCAGATTGCCGACGACATTTTGGATTACAGCGCGAAACAGGAAAAACTCGGCAAGACCGTGGGCGATGATTTCCGCGAAGGAAAACTGACCGCTCCCGTCATCCTAGCCCTTGCCGACGGGAACGAAGAGGAAAAAGCCTTCTGGATGCGCACCATGACGAACCGCGATCAAAGCGATTCCGATCTGGTTCGCGCAACCTCCATCCTGAACCGCCACGACGCACTCAAACGCGCCCACGACCTTGCCCGCGCCTACGCCGCCAAAGCGCGCGAGGCCTTGGCCGAAGCGCCTGATTCCCCCGTGCGCGCCATTCTGGATGATCTTGCTCTTTATACGGTGGAACGGGAATTTTAAGGGGCTGGACAAATCCCTCCCTTTTCCCTTATAAAACCGTCGCTCGGGGTGTAGCGCAGTCTGGTAGCGCATCTGGTTTGGGACCAGAGGGCCGGGAGTTCGAATCTCTCCACCCCGACCATTTTCCAAGACTTTCTTGGGTTTTCCACAAAAAGTTGACATATCATTTCAAACCTGTCATACACTGCCCCAGACAGTCCGATATGCTTGTCTTTAAAAACTGAGCTTTTGATTAAGTATCCGCCGCGGTACGTGACATTAGAGCCAAGAAGCGCTCTATCCTTCATTTTCCTGAAAAGTTCCGTTTTACACGATTGAACCAGAGCCCAAACCCGGGTCTGGCGTGGATGTGCGCGGAACGACTGTTTTAACAGTAAAAGGAAATACACATGACCAGTTTTAACGACTTCGGCCTCAGCCCGGCGCTGATGCAATCCCTTGCCTTCATGAAATACGAAACCCCGACGCCGATTCAGGCGCAGGCGATCCCGCTGGCCATCGAAGGCCGCGACATCATGGGCTCCGCCCAGACCGGAACCGGCAAGACGGCCGCCTACTCCATTCCCCTCGTCGAGCACCTGCTCCGCAACACGACCAGCACCGCGCTGGTTCTGACGCCGACGCGCGAACTCGGCAAACAGGTAATGGACATCATCCGCCAATTGCTTGGCCCCAAAAGCCCGGTCAAAACGGCGTTCCTGATCGGCGGCGAGCCAATCACGAAACAATTCGCGCAGCTGCGCAACCGTCCGCGTTTGATCGTCGGCACACCGGGCCGTATCAACGACCACCTTCGCCAGGGCACGCTTGACCTAGACCGCACGGGCTTCCTCGTTCTCGATGAAACAGACCGCATGCTCGACATGGGCTTCAGCGTCCAGATCAACGATATCCTGCGCTACGTTCCGGAAGAGCGCCAGACGCTGATGTTCTCCGCAACACTGCCGCCGAATATCATCAAGCTGTCGGCGGAATACCTGAACAATCCGGAGCGCGTGTCCGTTGGTTCCACCAGCACGCCTGTTGACCGTATCAAGCAGGAAGTCCTGCATATCAACGACGAACGCAAATATGACGAGCTGACAAGCCAGCTCGAAAAACGCGAAGGCTCCGTCATCATCTTCGTGAAAACGAAATATGGCACGGAGAAACTGGCAAAGCGCCTGAACAACGATGAACACAACGCGGTTGAAATCCACGGCGACCTGAAACAGAACCGCCGCGAACAAGTCATCCGCAAGTTCCGCGCGAAAGAATACCGTATCCTCGTGGCAACGGACGTTGTTGCACGCGGCCTCGATATTCCGCACATCGAACATGTCATCAACTATGACCTGCCGCAGGTTCCGGAGGATTACATCCACCGCATCGGCCGTACGGCACGTGCAGGCGCGGAAGGCTCCGCCCTCTGCTTCGTCTCTCCGTCTGACCGTCGCAAATGGGCTGATATCCAGTACCTGATCGACCCGACGCAGAAATCCGGCGACCAGCTTGGCGGCGGTAAATCCGGCGGCGGCAAGAAATTCGGTGGCAAACCTTTCGGCCGCAAATCATACGGCGGTTCCGAAGGCGGTGGCCGCTATGCGAAAAAAGATGGCGGACGCTCCTTCAACCGTGACGGCGACCGTCCGCGCGATGGTGAGGCAAAGCCGTTCCGCAAGCCATTCGCAAAAGACGGCGAACGCCGCTTTGACCGCGACGGCGACAGACCGGCAAGAAAGCCGTTCAACCGCGACGGCGAAGCAAAACCGTTCCGCTCCGACCGTGGCGACAAACCGTTCCGCAAGGAATACCGCCCGGAAATGGAAGGTATGGAAGGCGCACGCGAGGACAAACCGTTCCGCAAGCCGTTCGCAAAAGACGGTGAACGCCGCTTCGACCGCGATGGCGACAGACCGGCACGTAAGCCGTTTGCCCGTGACGGTGAAAACCGCACACGTGACGGCGAGGCAAAGCCGTTCCGCAAGCCATTCGCAAAAGACGGCGAACGCCGCTTCGACCGCGATGGCGACAGACCGGCACGCAAGCCGTTTGCCCGTGACGGTGAAAACCGCACACGTGACGGCGAAGCGAAACCGTTCCGCAAGCCATTTGCAAAAGACGGCGAACGCCGCTTTGACCGCGATGGCGACAGACCGGCCCGCAAGCCGTTCTCCCGCGGTGGTGAAAAGCGTTTCTCCTCCGACCGTGGCGACAAACCGGCCGGCCGTTTCTCCAAAGACGGTGCCAAGCCTTTCGCAAAAAGCGGCAGCAAGGACGGCGGCAAGAAATTCGGCAAGGATTTCTCCCGTGACGGCGCAAAGAAAACAGGCGGAAAGCCGGCCTTCTCCAAAGGCGGCTCCAAGCCCTTCGCTGCAAAGAAATCCCGCTTCGCATAATCACGCGGTAAGCGATAACAGATAAAAAATCCCGCCCCTGTGCAAACAAGGGCGGGATTTTTCTCATCTAAAAAAACTAGGCGGCGACTTTCGTCGCTTCCGTTCTCTTTAGAATTCTTTCCGCGACTTTGCGCTCGTCGCTGTTTTCAACAGAGACAGCAAGCAGGATGCTTCCGCCTTTGACTTCATCTTCGAAAACTTTGGCTTCATGTTCCGGAATGCCGGAACCGACAAGGCCGCCCACGATACCGCCGGCCAGACCGCCGACACCAAGGCCCGCAAGCGTTGCGGCAATAGGGCCGATCGCAACAAGGGAAAGACCTCCTGACGGTATGATGGAGGCGGAAATCAAAAGTGCCGTGATTGCGCCGAATGCGCCGCCCGCTTCCGCGCCAAGCGCTTCGTATTCGCCGGACTTCGTGCCTTCCTTGATTTTAAAGGATGCGCCGCGCGTCGTGTCCGTCACGAGCATGCTGATATCTTCTTGAAAAAATCCGCCGTCGATAAGGTTGGTTACCGCTTCTTCGGCAGCACTACGCGTTTTAAATGTCGCTGTCACATGTTGGGTCATAACTATCTCCTTTTGCAAAAAAAACTAAATCTTTCGCAAATGCCAACATGAAAACTGCGCGGATGGTTCCGCGCATGATCAATGATACATGGTAAAGGAAAACTTAATCCAGGCTGAACGTACGCGCTCCGGCACCGCCGCCGCCGCCGGCCCATGATCCGCGGTCAACCGCGTCTCTGTAATCGCCCGGATGGCGGGGAATTGGCCCGAACTGCGTGCCAAGTGTTTCACGTCCGGGATAGATGCGGCCGGTGCCAGGGCGCTGGAGGCTGCGCTCGAACGCCATCTGCGCCTGCTGGCTCTGGATGCGCGCTTCGTACACGCCGATTTCCGCGGCTTGCTTGTATGGATAATAAACCTGCTGCTCGCGCTCCTGCGCAAACGCTGGCACAGCTACGACCATAGCGGTGATCGTCAAAAGAAATGTCTTCATCTGGGCATCCCCCGTTTTTTCGTAACTCTATAAAGAATGAGGATGGTTTTAGTTCCATTTTTCTGTTGTGTCTATACCCCATGGGGGTATATAGTAAAGTTAATAACCACAATTAAAGGCATTTTATGGCCCATACCGAAATAGAACCGCCAAGCCACACCGCCGACCTCGCCCGCGTCAACCGCCTGGGCGGACAGATTACGGGCGTCAAAAAGATGATCGAGGAGCAGCGCCATTGCCCCGACATCCTGACCCAGCTCCGCGCGATCCGCTCCGCCGTCAAGGGACTGGAGGCCAGCATTCTTGAACGCCATCTTGCGCATTGCGTGGCACAGGCTATAACGTCGGGCGACGAACAAGGCGCCGCGAAAAAAATCGAAGAGCTGAAAGAAATCTTCAAGAGGTACGATGTCTAGCTGCTGCAAACCGGAACCGAAGAAAACGCCTTCCTGCTGCGCTCCTGCACAGGACGGGCATGAGGGTCATGGTCACGCGAAAGGCCTCGACTGGATGATGCTGATCTGCACGCCGCTGATCCTCATTCCCTATCTCCTCGCCGTGTTCGACGCGCCGGTCATCCATCAGTATGGCTGGCTTCACACCTATGCCCATTCCACCCATGAATTCGTCAATGCGACATGGTGGGGCGTCCTGCTCGGTATTGTCTTCCTCGCCCTTCTCGCGCGCGTACCGCGTGAATTCGTCATGTCCATCCTCGGCACCAACAAAGGGATGAAAGGCCTGTGGCGCGCCATAGGCGCGGGGGTTTTGCTGGACCTGTGCAGCCACGGCATATTGATGGTCGGTGCCAAATTTTACGAGCGCGGCGCGAGCGTAGGTCAGGTCATGGCCTTCCTCATCGCCTCGCCGTGGAATTCCATCTCCCTGACCTTTATCCTGATCGCCATGGTCGGGTTCAAGCTGACAGCGCTGTTTCTTGTCCTGTCTGTCGTCATCGCCTTTATCTCCGGCGTGATTTTCGACGCGCTCGTCAAACGCGGCACCCTGCCCGAAAACCCGAACACCTTCGACATGCCCGAAAACTTCCAGTTTATGCCAGAGGCAAAGAAGGCGCTCGCAACCGTCAGATGGACACCATCCTTTATCTGGTCTCTGACCAAACAAGGCGCGGTTGAATCCAAAATGGTCATACGCTGGCTTCTGCTCGGCATCGTCATCGCCTCCGTCCTGCGCGTCTTCTTTGACCCCGCAAGTTTCGAAACCTATTTCGGCCCGACAGTGATAGGCATGATGGCGACATTGTTCTTCGCAACCGTTCTGGAGGTTTGCTCCGAAGGTTCTTCCCCCATCGCCGCCGACCTCGTTACACGCGCGGGCGCGCCGGGCAATGCCTTCGCGTTCCTGATGGCGGGTGTTTCGACGGATTATACCGAAGTGATGGTTCTGCGCGAGGCAACGAAGTCATGGAAGATCGCCCTCTTCCTGCCGCTGGTCACCCTGCCGCAGGTTATCATCCTCGCAATCATCATGAACATGGCTCTGACCTAGGAAACGCTAACGCTTGCGTTTCTTCTTCGGCACTTCGCACGGATAATAGTCATACAGCGCCATCGTCACCGTTGGTGATGCCATGAACTCCATATGCTGTTTGTTCTTGTGGAGATAAAGCCACACGATACTCTGGAGCCGCACCATAGGCTCCGTGTTGGGAATGCAGAAATCGATCAGCGGCTGGACACCCAGCGATTTGAGAAGCTTGTGGTAATCCACGACGCCCGCGATATAAGCCTGACACGCCGTGTGTCCGCCCTCGACGACTTCCTTACCGCCCTTTTTGCTCGCGCATATTTCATACAGATACGCGCCGGAAAACATCCCCGCCCCGTTCTTGTCCTGCGCCCACGCCGACGGGATGAGCAAAAGCAGCACGCAAAGAAACATCCCGGACAATGCCGGGATGCTTGCAAAATTCATTTGCCGCTTGCGCGATGTCTCAGGACTTTTTGTCATTCCCCAGTTTCAACTGCTGCAGGATAGCGAACGGAGAATCCGCGACCGTGGTCGGGGCGCTTGTGTAAACGCGCTCGCCCCTGTCTTCGTTTCTGTCATCGCGTTGCGGTCTGCCGTCTTTTTTCTTGAATGGCTTTTTGCCGTCGCGGGAATCTGGACGTCCGCCGCTTTTCTTGTCGTCCTTCTTGAACGGCTTCTTGTCCGCCTTGGAAAATTCTTTCTTCTCGCGCGGGGCACGCTCACGCGGCTGTGACGCCTCGTTTGCCTTGCCGCGTTTCAGACGGAAAGTCGCCAGCTCCGGCTTCACCGCTTCCTGTTTTGCCGCAGGCTTTTCTTCCGTCGGCATCGCGTTCATGGCAGGACCGCCGCCCGGAATTTCCTCAATCGCCGGAACGTCCATCTCTGCGGACGCGACATCTTCTTTCGGCGCATCCGCCGTCACATCACTCTCAACAGGCGCAATCGCCTCCATCGCTTCGAGCGACGGGGAAACAAGCGGCGCCGCGTCTCTCGCTTTTTCGCTTGCCGGATCGTTGATCATGCGGTGCCCCATCGCCTCGAGAACGGCGTATAGGTCGAGAATGTTGGAGCCGAGCCATTCGGCCATTTTATGCTGCGCCTGAAACTTCCCGTCCTTCGCACCATCATAGACGGCACAGACGACGCGGTCGAGCATATCGACGCGGATCGCGCGCGGCCCGTAAACCGGATAGCCGATGGAGCGGTAATAATCGCCATCGATCTTCTGTGCATCGACGGTAAAGGAAACCATCCCGTCACGCGGCGTTTCGGCAGGAAGCTCGCGCCCCTGCCACAGCGACAACAGGATCGCGCGCAATCGGATCGCCGCCGGCTTGTTCAGTTCAGGCAGGAAGATCAGCAGCGGCCCCATACGCACTTTACGCGCGCGGAGCGCCTTGCGGCCTTCCTCGTCCAGTCCGCCGATCAGATCTTCAACGGCTTCCCGCGGCAGAATGCCCAGCGCCTCCTGAAGCTGGAACGCAATCCCGCGCGCCTGCGCCGTGAAATCCTCTCCGGCCGTCAGGCGGAACAAAGGCTCCAGCGCGAAATGCACATGACGGTCCAGCCATTCCTGAAGCTTCTCCGCAACCGCGTTCTTGTCCTGCCCGTCAAGCAGATTGGAATCGTTGGCCTCGGCGCGCGGCTTGAGCAGCAGGTCGCCTTTCTTGATGCGGCCCACGGGCGCGCCGGGCAGCGGATTGGTCACATCCTGCTGCCATAAAATCTGTCCGTCATCGGCCAGTTTGAATTGTTTATCTTCTGCCTTCAGAATCATCGCCAAACGATTTCCTATTTCCGGTTTAAGCGCTTGCCGCGCCGCTGTCATGACTGCTTTGAACTCTTCTCTACCCGAAGTCTCGTCCGGATAAAAGCGAAAACCAGCCAAAACGCCGACCCGCTGCCCCTCTACAACGACTTCACCGTCCTTTTTGATCCCTGCCAGAAGCGGGCTACCCTCTTCTATTTTGCCCAGTAAAACCGCCGATCTTTTGTCTACGAACCGTTTGGTTAACGCCTCGTGCAGCGCCTCGGACAGCCTGTCCTCGATGCGGAGCGTCCGGCCCTGCCAATGTTCGGGGTTTTCGACCCATTCCTTGCGGTGGGTGACATAAGTCCATGTCCGCACATGGGAAATCCGGGTCATCAAGGTGTCGACATCCCCTTCTATACTGTCCAGACGGCGGATATGCTCCTCCATCCAGTCTTCAGGCAGAACGGGCGTGTCGGTGTCACACAGGTGCAGGAATATATCGGCGACAAGGTCCTGATGCGTTTCGGCCAGCGTCTTCCTGAAATCCGGAATCTGGCACACGTCCCAGAGAAGCCGCACAGCGTCCGCGCCGCTCGCCCGCGCCATCACGTCGTCGCGCTCCACCATCTGCGACAGCGTCACGTAATCGTCCGACGGCCTGCCCTTTTGCAGGACGGATTTCCCCGACCCGCGCTCCAGCGAACGGAGCAGCGCCATCGGCGATCCGTAATCCAGCTCCGCATTGCGCCAGTAGATATGTTTCAGGCTCTCGAACTCGTGCCGCTCGATCGCCTCGACGACATCGGGGTCAAGGCCGCGCACATTCCCCGTCACCCCGAACGTGCCGTCCTTCGTATAGCGTCCCGCGCGCCCCGCGATCTGTGCAAGCTCGGCGGTGGTCAGGGGTCTCGGCTTTTCCCCGTCATACTTGCGTGTGGCGGCCAGCGCGACATGCCGGATGTCCATGTTCAGGCCCATGCCGATCGCGTCGGTGGCCACCATGAAATCCACTTCACCAGATTGGTACATCTCCACCTGCGCATTGCGCGTGCGCGGGGACAGTGCGCCGAGGACAACGGCCGTGCCGCCCCTCTGACGCCGGATAAGATCGGCAATCGCATAAACATCGTCGATGGAAAACGCCACCACCGCCGTGCGCTTGTTCAGACGCGTGAGTTTCTTGAACCCCGTATATTCCAGCGTCGAAAGACGCGGCCTCGTTATGACGTTCACATACGGGATCAACGACGTGATGATCGTCCGCATCGTGTCGGACCCCATGAACATCGTCTCTTCCGTCCCGCGTGCGCGCAAAAGGCGGTCGGTGAAAATATGCCCGCGGTCGGGATCGGCGCAGAGCTGTATCTCATCGATGCCGATAAACTCGAACTCCTGCTCCACCGGCATCGCCTCGACGGTGCAGAGGAAATATTTCGCGTTTTCGGGAATGATCTTTTCCTCGCCCGTCACAAGGGCGACGGCGGCGCGGCCCTTCTTCTCCACCACGCGGTCGTAATTCTCGCGTGCAAGCAGGCGCAGCGGAAACCCGATGCAGCCCGTTTTATAGCTGAGCATCTGCTCAATCGCATAATGTGTCTTACCGGTGTTCGTGGGACCCAGCACGGCGGTGATCCGCCCGTCCCCCTTGACCGCGCTGCTTGTGACATTCATACCATTGATGTACGACAGGAATTTGCAATTTCAAACAGATAAAGGTCATAAAGAAGGCGTAATTCCCGTGTTTCTTAAGGAACCAGATCGCGCGCCGCGCGGTTTGCCGAAGGCAAATTTACATTTAAGGATTTAACCCACATGAAATATTTCGCGCTTCTCGCCCTGCTCCTCACCTTTTTCGCACCCTCTGCCCACGCCCAAGGCACACCGGCGGACGAAGCCCGCGCCCAGATTCTAAAGGCGCAGCTTGAAGGTTTTCTTGAAAACCAGCAGGCCATGGCCGTCAAGAACAACTGCAAAATGGACCTGAAGGGCGGTGTCACGGTTGAAAAGGCGAACGGCTATTACGCCTTCACAACGCCGCACATCACCTACACGGACGCGAAAGGCATCCGTTCCGAACTCGGCATGGTCGCCCTGAACGCCGTGCCGCAGACGAACAACGAATGGAAAATCACCCTCGCCCTGCCGACACCGATCAGCAGCTATAACCAGGCGGGCCGCGAGGAATTCCGCACCTCCATCGGCGGTCAGAACGCCGTCGGCATCTGGAATGAAAAACTCGGTCACTTCACGTCCATGAATGGCAAATACTCAAATGTTCAGATGAACAACCTGATCGAACAGCACACGGTCACCGTCGGCGCGCTGACTTATGAATCCGTGATGACGGAAAAGGATCCGGAGGCGTATACGGGTTCCGGCCGTGCCACGCTGGACAACATTTCCTTCTTCGATCCTGAAACGACGTTCAAGGGAATCCTGCCGAAAATCGTGCTTGATACCAACCTTGCCGACCGCGCTGCGAAGTCGCCGATGACGAAGGAACAGGTCAAGGCACGCCCGCAGGCGACCTATCCTGACTTCTTCAACATCTTCTCTCAATTGTTCGGAACGCCGGAACGCGTCAATGCAAAGGTCACAGGCCTCGACGGACTTTCCAGCCAGCTGCAACAGGCAATGATCACCGCCCCGGCACAGAACCGCGCATGGTTCCTGCAAGGCATCCTGGGTGTCAGCGCGATCAACGGCATGGGCAAACCGGTATCGGGCGACAACGCGACAAAATCCTATGATGTCGTGTTCGGCCAGAACGGCAGCGTGACCGTCAACGGCACCGATTTCGGCAGCCTTGTCCAGACACTGGAACAACCGAGGAAGAAATAACGGTTACAGAAGGTAACTCAAAACACCGTTCAATCTTTGCAAGCCCGCTTTCGTCGCCGCAAGATTTGAGCCATCGAATGTCAGAAGCCCTTCCCCGCGAAGGGCTTCTATTTTTTGCGGCGCGATCAGTTGCGCGAACGGCTTGCCGCCTTCTTCCTCCAGCCGCGCGACCGGAATACCTTCCGCAAGGCGAAGCCCCATCATCAGACATTCGGTAAAGCGGTCTTCATGGGACAGCGCCTCGAAATCATGGCACCCGTGTCCGCTTTCAAAAACCTTTGCCATCCAAACGTCCGGCGCACGATGCCCGCGCGTCGCCTGTTTACGGCCATCAAAAGTCAAACGCCCGTGGGCGCCCGGCCCGATACCGACATAATCGGTGTAACGCCAGTATGTCAGGTTGTGCCGTGATTCCCTGCCGTCCCGCGCATGGTTGGAAACCTCGTATGCACGCATGCCTTCGGATTCAAGAATGTCCTGCGTAATCTCATACAGATCACCCGCAACTTCCTCATCGGGAATTTTAAACTCCCCGCGCTCATGCCGCATATAAAACGGCGTGCCTTTCTCGATGGTGAGTTGATAGAGCGATAAATGATCGCGCACCAGCGGCAACGCCTCGCGAAGCTCGCGCTCCCAATCCGAAACCGTCTGCTGAGGCCGCGCATAAATCAAATCGAACGAATACCGGTCGAACACCTGCGCGGCGGAATCAATCGCGCGCTTCGCCTGTCCCGCATCATGCCTGCGGCCTAAAAAATCAAGATCGCGTTCGATCAATGACTGCACGCCGATCGACACGCGGTTGATCCCCGCCATGCGAAAGGCGCGGAATTTATCAATCTCCACCGATGTCGGATTGGCCTCTAGCGTAATTTCGCAATCGTTCGAAATGCGCCAGTGCCGTTGAATATTGTCGATGACTTTCTGCGCGGTGGCCGGTTCCATCAGCGACGGCGTACCGCCGCCGAAAAAGACGGAACTGACCGTCCGTCCTTTTGTCAGGTTCGCAAAATAGGAAAGCTCGGCCTCGTACGCCTTGCGCCACGCTTCGTGGTCGATCGTTTCGGCGACATGCGAATTGAAATCGCAATAAGGGCACTTCGCCGCGCAAAATGGCCAATGGACATAGATGCCAAATTGCGCGGCGCCGTTCATTATGCCGCCAGTGTCGCGTCCAGAGTGATTTCCGCGTTGAACAGTTTGGAAACAGGGCAGCCCGCTTTCGCGCCCGCCGTGATTTCATCGAACTGCTCCTGCGTGATGCCCGGAATTTTTGCACCCAGCGTCAGGGCGGATTTCGTGATCGTGAAACCGCCATCGCCCGGTGTAACCGTCACGGCGCATTCCGTCTCAAGCTGATCCGCCGTAAAGCCCGCCTTGTTCAAGCCGAACGCCAGCGCCATGGTAAAGCAGGCCGCGTGTGCGGATGCCAGCAGCTCTTCAGGGTTCGTGTGCTTGCCGTCTTCAAAACGCGAATGAAATTCGTAAGGTGTGTTTTCAAGCACCGCGCTCTGCGTGGAGATGGAACCCTTGCCTTCTTTGCCCGTACCGGACCAGATCGCTTTTGCCGTTCTTGTAATGCCGCTCATATCTATTCTCCTTTTTTCAAATATTGAATGAATTTATCGACTGCGCGCGCACGGTGGGACATCTTGTGCTTCTCGTCCGCGCTCATTTCACCAAAACTCTTGTCGTACCCGTCGGGAACGAACATAGGATCGTACCCG
>QFNK01000416.1 GCA_003240795.1 Micavibrio aeruginosavorus
CAAGAGTTTTTGGAAAAGTAATAGTTACAAACCATAGGAACGGATTATGTTCGCTGCAGCGAAAAAAGACGATACGATCTATGGCAGACAAGCCAAAGTGGAGGATTCCGTAGGACGGTTTATCCCCTACACGCGGCTTGTGGACGAAGAAATCATCAAAACTAAAGAAGGCTATCTTCTTAAAATCATCAAAATTGAAGGCGTTCCCTTCGAAACCGCTGATGAAATCGACATAAACCAAAGAAAGACCGTCCGCGCTACCCTTTTGCGGGGATTATCGAATAGCCGCTTCGCTCTCTATCATCACATTATCCGGCGTGAAGAAAACAGCGAACAGGAAGGTTTTTTTGAAAACGATTTCTGCCGCGCGCTTGACAACACCTATCAGGAACGGCTCGCCAGCAAACGAATGTTTGTTAACGAGCAATACATCACGGTTGTTCGCAGGCCCGCGCAAGGCACTTTCGGACTTATGGCTGATATCAGCCGGACGCTCTTTACCCGCATTGATCGTAAAATGCAGGAAAATCAGGAAATTGAGGATATCAAAGCGCTGAATGAAGCCGCGGCGCACATTCTCACGACTTTGGCTCCTTACAAACCAAGGGTTCTCGGTGTGAAAAAGACCGATAAGGGCATTTTGGGAGAAAATCTTTCTTTCCTGTCCTATCTGGTCAACCTCGAAAAAGCCGATATTCGCCTGCCGCGTATGTCGATTGCCGATTATCTACCCTGCAAGCGTATTTCATTCGGCAAAGAGGCCTTCGAGGTACGCGGAAGCGCGCCTGGCGACGTCAAACTCGGCGCCGTACTATCCTTGAAAGAATATGCCGATGGAACCTGCCCGGGGATGCTGGATAGCCTGCTGCGCCTGCCCCATGAATTCATCCTAACGCAGTCTTTCGGCTTTGTCGATCGGCAGGCCTCTCTCAATGCTATGCGCGACACGAAAAGAAAAATGATCGCGGGCGAGCAAGGCGCAACCTCACTGGAAGAGGATCTGGACAACGCGA
This sequence comes from Micavibrio aeruginosavorus, assembly GCA_003240795.1. Classification (GTDB taxonomy): domain Bacteria; phylum Pseudomonadota; class Alphaproteobacteria; order Micavibrionales; family Micavibrionaceae; genus Micavibrio_A; species Micavibrio_A aeruginosavorus_B. Next base: position 1,014 of record QFNK01000416.1, read on the forward strand.
TTGACGATCTGGCTTCCGGCCGCTCGACCTTTGGC
>QFNK01000417.1 GCA_003240795.1 Micavibrio aeruginosavorus
AAAAAACTGACCGAGTACTGGGAGAAGCGCGAGCCGCCACGCTGGAAGAAGGTGCACGATGTGCCTGATTTCGTGCATTTTACCCACGAGAAACATCTCAAGAGGTTTGTGTTCGATAACCAGGGCATGGAGGTGGAGAAGGTTTCCGAGGTGTGTGCCTTTTGTCATGGCGAAGTCAAGAAGATGACGGTCGCGGAATCCTACGAGGTGTTGATGGCGGAGGAATCCGACAAGCTTCTCGACGATGACAAGCTGACGCAGGCTGCCCTGACACTGGTGCAGCAGAACGGCATCGTCTTTATTGACGAGGTTGATAAAATCGCGGCGCGTCAGGACATGCGCGGCGGCGACGTTTCCCGCGAAGGGGTTCAGCGCGATCTTCTCCCCCTCATCGAAGGAACAACCGTGGCCACGAAATACGGCACGGTGAAAACCGACCATATTCTGTTCATCGCGTCCGGCGCGTTTCACTACGCAAAACCGTCCGACCTTCTGGCCGAACTGCAAGGCCGCCTGCCGATCCGTGTAGAGCTCCGCGCCCTGACGCAGGAGGACTTTAAACGCATCCTGACCGAAACCGACGCGTGCCTGATCAAGCAATACAAGGCGCTGATCGCCACAGAAGGCGTCAACCTGGAATTTACGGACGATGCGATCGACGAGATTTCACGTTTGGCGTTCGAGGTGAATGAAAGCGTCGAAAATATCGGCGCGCGCCGCCTTCTCACGGTCATGGAAAAACTGCTCGATGAAATTTCCTTCACCGCGTCCGATCGCGGCGGTGAAACCATCACCATCGATGCGGCCTATGTATTGAAGAACGTATCCGACCTCGCGAAGAATTCGGACTTCAGCAAGTTCATCCTGTAAGGGCCGGATTGAACAGATCAAGCTGGCGGCGCATGGGACGCTCGCACGGCTTCCAGTATTTTTTATCGACCGGCGCAACCTGCGAAAGATCGTGCACGAACAGGCGGATGCGGTGATCCCCGAATTGAACGGGCTTTGACTCTGTACCGGAATAAAACGGACGCGCGCAT
>QFNK01000023.1 GCA_003240795.1 Micavibrio aeruginosavorus
TTCGCGCGCCTCGGCCTTACCATAGAGGTGGACGCACGCATTGTCCATGGCGAGGTATTCCGGAAGTTTCAGAACATCATCGCCGATCAGGTTGATCATCGTCACAGCGCTATGCTGGACGGGATTTAAAACCGGTAGGCCGCTGACAGCGCGCATATGCTGTTCGAACTGGCTGACGTTGCAGCCGTCCATAGTCCAATGGCCGGAATTATGTGTGCGCGGCGCAATTTCATTGGCAATCAATTTGCCGTCTTTTGTGATGAAAAGTTCAAGCGCAAGAACGCCGACAAGATCAACAGCCTCAGCCAGCGCCGATGCCATAGACATGGCGTTTCGAATTATATCCGTATCGAGCCGTGCCGGAGCGATTGATTCTGATAAAATATGATTTTTGTGATTGTTTACAGTTGGCGGAAAGATAGATATTTTCCCGAGTGTGTCTCTCGCGACTATTACAGAGGACTCAAGCTCGAAATCAATTATCTCTTCAATAATAAGAGTTTGATTGCCGAGAGCTAAGAAAGATTCTGAGGTGGATTTTTTATCATCATGTTTTAATTGACCTTTTCCGTCATAACCAAAGCGTGTCGTTTTTAATATGCATTTTGAGGTCTGCCAACTCATTAAAGTTTGCGTTATGTCATTCGGGGAGTTGCAGGCAGCCCAGCGTGCTGTTTCGATTCCAATGCTGTTCAGAAAGGATTTTTCCTTCAGGCGGTCCTGCGATATTTCGAGGAGTTTTCGGCTCGGATAAACCGGCTTGAATTTTGCTAAAAAATCCACTGTTTCCAATGGGATGTTTTCAAATTCATAAGTTATGACGTCCACGCTATCCGCGAATTTTTTAAGCGCGTCTTCGTTGTTATAATCAGAAATTGTTGTTAAATCAGTCACTTGAGACGCCGGACAGTCGGGCTCCGGACAATATATATGGGACTTCAATCCGAGGCGTGCGCCTGCGAGCGCCGACATGCGTCCGAGCTGGCCGCCGCCAAGGATGCCAACAGTGGTGATTTTTTGTTTCATAACAATTGCTTGCTTGTTTTTCTGTATGATTGGAATGAGATGCATCATACAGGCTGCTGCTATTAAGTCGAGCGAGCTGTGGAAAACCTATCCACATATTCACAGGTGCAATGAACCTTTTTTAAGGTTTCTGACCCTGTTTAGATTTCTTATCGCACGAAATATCGTTGTCGAAGTGATTATGACACTTCTGACATTATTGTTTTTTTAAATTTAGAGGATTTAGTCTCGCGGCTCTGCTGAAACTTGCTCAGTCTGGGTTTTTCTGTAAGCCTCAAGGCGGCTCATAACCGCTTCATCGGCGGTTCCCAGTATAGCGGCGGCCAATAACGCTGCATTCTTTGCGCCTGCTTCGCCTATGGCAAGGGTTCCGACCGGGACGCCGCCGGGCATTTGGACGATGGATAACAGACTATCTAACCCTCTGAGATTCTTGCTTTTTATAGGCACGCCCAGCACAGGTAACGGCGTCAGGGCGGCAACCATGCCCGGCAAATGGGCCGCACCACCGGCGCCCGCGATGATAACCTTCAATCCGCGCGCCTTTGCGCCTTCAGCGTAGTCGAACATGCGCCGCGGTGTGCGGTGCGCTGACACGATTTTGACTTCATGAGGGATTTCAAGATTATGCAGTAACTCATCGCAAAGCTTCATTGTTTCCCAATCGCTCTGCGATCCCATGATTATGCCGATGACTGGATGTGGATCGTTGTGCGTCATTTTTGAACCATGTTTCGGGTCTGTGGCCGCGCGCTACTTCTTATGCGATGATGTCTGGCAGAATGTCGCTGCGGAGTTTCTGGATCTGATCTTTCAGGGCGAGTTTCTTTTTCTTCAATCGTTGAATGGTCAGAAGATCCACGGGCGGCGTTGCCATCAATCTGTTGATTTCCTGGTCGAGGGTTTTGTGCTCGTGCTCAAGGTCCTCGAGCTTTTCCTGAAGTTCGGCTATATCTTCCATAAGCAAATCAATGGCTAAGAGTGTGATTTTGAATGGACGATCATAACATCTTTTTTCCCTTTTGGTAAGAAAAAGAACGGGATGAACGTGAAAAATCCTTTTGGCAACCCGCCGCCGATACGATAGAACAGATAGGAATCTTAAGCATTTTCCCAAGGTATCCTACAAATGAGCAAAAAAATCGGTATTTTGACGAGTGGTGGCGACTGCGCCGGCCTGAACGCTGTTATCCGCGCCGCGGTCCATAAGGCAGACCTGCTGGGCTGGGAGGTGTACGGGATACTGGACGGTACGGCCGGCCTTCTACAGGATGAGCCGCAAGTTCGCCTTTTGACCCCCGCCGATATGGATTCCAATATCCTGCGCATGGGCGGAACGATCCTCGGGACAACGAACAAGGGCAATCCCTTTGCTTTCCCTATGCCGGATGGTACGACAAAGGACCGCTCTCAGACGATTATCGACAATTACCACAAGCTCGGCCTTGAGGGTGTAATAGGTATCGGCGGCGACGGCAGCTTTGCCATTCTGCGCCGCCTGGCCCAGCAAGGCGGCATCAAGATGGTCGGCATTCCGAAAACGATCGACAACGATATAGGCAAGACCGAGCGTGCCGTTGGCTTTGACACGGCGGTTGCGGTTGCGACCGAAGCTCTGGACAGGCTCCAGCCGACGGCGGCAAGCCATGACCGGGTCATGATCCTGGAGGTTATGGGGCGCGATGCGGGCCATATCGCCCTTTCCGCCGGTATCGCGGGCGGCGCGGACGTTATTCTGATCCCTGAAATCAAATATTCCATCGAAAACGTGGCCAAAAAGATCGAAAATGTGAAGAAGTCAGGCCGTAACTTCGCGCTTGTCATCGTTTCCGAGGCCGTCAAGACGCCGAATGGCGAAAAATTCGAGATTACATACCATGGCGGTGAAAAACGCTATGGCGGTATCGGCAACTTCCTGAGCTACAGCATTTCCGAAGCAACAGGGTTCGAAAGCCGCGTTACGGTTCTTGGACATGTCCAGCGCGGATCCCAGCCGACATATAATGACAGGCTGCTCGCATCCGCTCTGGGTGTGCGTGCTGTCGATCTGATCGCCGAAGGCCGCTACGACCGCATGGTCGCCTGGCAGAACCGCAAAGTCGTGGATTACCCGATCGAAGAATGCATCGCCGCCTATGAAGCGATTGACCCGGTCAATGACGCATTGGTTCACACGGCCCGCGGCCTTGGTATCTGCCTTGGCGATGAATAAGCCCTAAAGGCGAAGGGAGCGGTTCAATGGATTATATCCGTCAATCTCTGGGTGAGGACGAAGAGCTTGTCTATGTCGCCCATTTCCATTGGACCTATACGCTTGGGGCGGTTCTGAACATCGTTTTCGCGCTTATTCTGGCCGTTGGTGTCATTGTAGGTTCAATTATGGTTCAGCCGTGGCTTCCTGCCATATTGCAGACCGATGTTCCCGATGGTGCGGGCTGGATCGCCCAGGTTCGCGCCCTCAGCCCTGGCATCAAGATCATTTCTTTTCTTCTGTTGGTTATGGGCATGTACCGTTACGCCCATATGATGATCGTCAAGACAACGACAGAGATTGCAATCACCAACAAGCGCCTTGTTTACAAGCGCGGCCTGGTTGCACGTTATGTCGGCGAAATGAATATCGACCGCATCGAAGGGGTCAACGTCCTTCAGGGGATTATGGGCCGTATCTTCAATTTCGGACGCATCATGGTGCGCGGCATGGGGGTTGGCGAGATCATCCTTCCGCCGATTGAAAATCCGCTCAAATTCCGCCGTGCTATCGAGCGGGCGAGGAACGTCTGACCCATGAAAAAAGCATTGGCGGGTCAAAATGATGTCATGAAGCTCGCGGGCATAAGCCTTACCGAAGACGAGCATATGGTCGATACGTCTGTGATCCACGCGGCCATCTATTGGAAAGGCGTTGCAGTCGTCATTCTTGGTATGTTGCTTCTGCCGAGTTTTGCGGCCACGCTCGGTGTTTTTTTAATAGTGGTCGGTGCCCTGATGCTGTTGCTCGCTCATCTCACGCGCACCTATCTTATCCTTGCCGCGACCAACAAGCGTATCTTTATCCGGAGCGGCATTCTGTATGCTGATATGATCGAACTTCGTTACACGCAGGTTGAAAGTATCGAGCTGGGGATCACCCCGATCGGCCAGATATTCGGTTACGGCAGCGTGATCGTCACAGGAACGGGTCAGCGGCGGGTCATTGTGCCTTTCATCACGGACGCGATCGGTTTCCGTAAAAAACTCAACGATATCCTCGTCGACAAGTAACACGCTTCGGCTGTTGTCAAAAACAGGACTGTTGCTTACAACAGTTTGTCAGGCGCCGTTCGCGCCGCGTTCAATCATACGGAATAAAGGGTGGTATCATGACAAGACATTCTTCTTTCAAAGATGGCAAATGGGACAAGACGCACCTGCCCAGCAGGTACGTAACCGAAGGCCCGAAAAGCGCGCCGCACCGCGCCTATTATTACGCGATGGCCATGACGGAGGAGGAAATCCACCAGCCTCTCGTCGGTGTTGCGACCTGTTGGAACGAGGCGGCGCCGTGTAACATTGCGCTTTCGCGTCAGGCGCAATCCGTCAAAAAAGGCGTGAGCGAAGCCATGGCGACACCGCGTGAGTTTACAACGATCACGGTCACGGACGGCATCGCCATGGGGCACGAGGGCATGCGGTCATCCCTGCCGAGCCGTGATGCGATTGCGGATACGGTCGAGCTGACCATGCGCGGCCATTGCTATGACGCGCTTGTGGGGCTCGCGGGATGCGACAAATCCCTGCCGGGAATGATGATGGCGATGATCCGCCTGAACGTGCCGAGCGTGTTCATGTATGGCGGCTCCATCCTCCCCGGGAAATTCCGCGGGCAGGACGTGACGATCATCGACGTGTTTGAGGGCGTGGGCAAACATGCCACGGGCGAGTTTTCGGACGCAGACCTTCATGAGATGGAATGCGCGGCATGTCCGTCGGCGGGTGCATGCGGCGGCCAGTTTACGGCCAACACGATGGCCTGCGTGTCCGAGGCGATCGGCCTTGCGCTGCCCGGTTCCGCCGGAGCGCCTGCGCCTTACACGACCCGAGACGAATATGCATATCATTCCGGCAAGGCCGTGGTTGAATTAATAAAATCCGGTTTGCGCCCGCGCGACATCGTGACCCGGAAAAGCCTCGAAAATGCGGCAATGGTCGTGGCGGCGACGGGCGGCTCCACGAACGCGGCGCTGCACCTTCCCGCGATGGCGCATGAGGCAGGGATCGATTTCGACCTGTTCGACGTGTGCGAGATCATGCGCAAAACGCCGTATATTGCCGACATGAAGCCGGGCGGCAAATATGTCGCCAAGGATTTGTTCGACGCCGGCGGTGTTTCAGTCGTTCTGAAGGAATTGCTCAGGGGCGGCTATCTGCATGGTGATTGCATAACTGTTACAGGAAAGACGATTGCGGAAAACCTTGCCGATACGGTTCTTGACCCGGCGCAGGATGTCATCCGGCCGATCGACAATCCTATATCCGTCACGGGCGGTGTTGTCGGCCTGCGCGGGAACCTTGCTACGGACGGTGCGGTCGTAAAGATTGCGGGGATGAAGGAGCTTGTGTTCGAAGGGCCTGCGCGATGCTTTGATTCCGAGCAGGAATGCCTTCAGGCCGTGCTCGACCGCAAATACAAGGAGGGTGATGTCCTTGTGATCCGTTATGAAGGACCCAAGGGCGGCCCAGGCATGCGGGAGATGCTTTCGACGACCGGCGCGCTGTACGGGCAGGGAATGGGCGGCAAGGTCGCGCTTATCACCGACGGGCGTTTTTCCGGCGGGACGCGCGGTTTCTGCATCGGTCACGTAGGGCCAGAGGCCGCACGCGGCGGGCCGATCGCGCTGCTCAAAGACGGTGATATCATCCGTATCGATGCAGATGCCGGTACGCTCGATGTCAAGCTTAGCGAGGAGGAACTGGCGGAACGCCGCAAACTCTGGACGCCGAAGCCGCATAATTACGGTGCAGGCGCCATCTGGAAGTTTGCAGAAGCCGTAGGACCCGCAAGAACCGGAGCCGTGACGCACCCCGGCGGCAAGGGCGAGACCCATGTTTATGCCGATATCTAACGGTCCGATAACAGCATAATTGAAGGCGGCCTGCGGGCCGTCTTTTTCGTTGCGGATTGATCGTGGAAAGCCTCCGCCGCGTATGGTATCGGCGGGCGTGTTCCTTTATAATAAAGCTCACATTTACCCCTAGATTCTCAAGCTACCGATCATGTTCTCCAGAATGCTCCGCGCGTTTGCGTCCCTTGTCCTTGTTTTTGCTTTCTTATCCGCAGATGTGGCGGCGCAGGAGGCTGTGATACAGCAACCGCCCGCTAAAGAGAGCGCGCCAGTCTATCTCGACCAGAAAACGCTGCTGGAATTTTACGACAAACGGGCAGGGACCGTGTGGCTGCGCGGCATCACAACGTTTCAACCCCGTGCCGAAGGCGCGCTTGGTGTTCTCGGGCAGTCGTGGTCGCATGGTTTGAACCCTGATAAATACCATGTGCCGCGTTTGAAGGCGTTGATGGCACAAGGCCCGTCGATGAACCGCAGTGAATTCGATATGCTCCTGACCGACGGGATCGTGCGCTATGCGCGGGACATTTCCGGCAACAGGATTGGAAACAAAGGATCGAGCGAGGGCGGCAAGTACTGGCGGGAGCCATTGACGGTGCAGCAGATTCTGGATCAGGTGGTGGACGCTGCCAATCCGATCGCCGCACTGAACGAGCTGGCGCCACAAAGCAAGCTTTACAACGCCCTGCATCAGGAGTTAATCGCACTTGCTGCGAACGCAGATGAACCGTTTGAACAGATTGAAACTGGTGCATCCTTGAAGCCTCAGGATAAAAACGCGGCGGTGCCTTTCATTCGTGCGCGCCTTGGGCTGGAGCCTGCAAAATCGCATGCCGAAGTCTATGACGATGAAACGGCCGCGCAGGTCATGAAGCTGCAGCGCCGGAATGCCATCAAGCCGGACGGCGTTATCGGCCCTGCGACCCTCGCGCTCCTGAACCGCGGGCCGAAGCAGAAGATGGAGCAGATCGTTGCCAATATGGAACGCTTGCGCGGCATCGAGGAAAAACGGCCCGACCGGTACATCATCGTCAATATCCCGTCGGCAAGCCTGTGGGCCGTCGAAAAGGGCGATATCGCCATAGAAATGCCCGTGGTCGTCGGTAAGGAAGGCCGCCAGACGAACAGTTTCCGTACCGAAATAAGCGGCGTGCGGTTCAACCCGACCTGGACGGTTCCGCCGACGATCAAGCGCGAGGATCTGCTGCCTCTGCTCCAAAGCAAGCCGGAACGTTTTCTGGAGCGCGGCATCCGCATCACGCTGAACGGCGCGGAGGTTGACCCGATGACGACCGACTGGTCAAAGGTAACGCCGGGCACCGTCGGCAAGTACAATATGGTGGAGCGTCCCGGTGTTGAAAATCCGCTCGGCCGGATACGGGTGTTGATGGAAAACCCCTATAACATATACTTGCATGATACCAACCACCGTGAGGCGTTTGCAACGGACGAGCGTTCGTTGAGTTCCGGATGCATCCGCGTGGCGGAGCCAGAGCGCCTTGCGAATTTCATCCTGAAAAGCAACAAGGGCTGGAGCTGGCAGCGCATGCTGGACATCATCGATACGGGCAAAACCCGTGATATTTCGGCAGAGGAAAAAATGCCCGTTTATATCGCATACCAGACTGTCTGGCTTGATTCGGAGGGGCACCTGATTTACGGCAAGGATATCTATGGACAGGACGCAAAACTGGTCCAAGACATCGAAAAAACGGACGGTATCCACATTCCGGAGAAAATAGAACAGCCGCAAATTTCGCTGTAATATGAGAGCGTTGTTTTAAACTTGGTAATTGTGTATGATATGGGCCTGTGTTTTTAACTTTACACACCTGTCCAGTTTGCTAATAAAGCAGTCTTCCGAAGGTTCCTTCCTTCACCAACTTTTTATTGAGGATACATGACTTCCCAGTCGAAAGGCGTTAATGCCGCTACTGTGAGCCGTCGCAAATTTCTCGGATTTGGTGCTCTTGCAGCAGGCTCTCTCGCAGCGTCCTCCATCATTCATCCCGCGTCGGCCGCTATCTTTGGCCGCTCGGAACAGTTTGACGGCGCTCGTAAAATAACTTTCCGTAACTCTCACACGGGTGAAATCTTTTCAGGTGTATACCGCGTGGGTGACAAATATCTTCCCGATGCATTCGACCGCATCAATATCGTTCTGCGCGATTTCCGTTCAAACGAGCTTTTCCCGATCGACCCGCGCGTTGTAGACATCATCTACACGGTGCATGGCCTGACGGGCAGCACGGAGCCTTACGAGGTTTTGTCCGGTTACCGTTGCCCGAAAACGAATGCCGGCCTGCGTAAGGCCAGCGAAGGCGTCGCCAAAAACTCCCTGCATATGACGGGTCAGGCTATCGACCTGCGTATGCCAGGCTATGCGACGAAGCAAATCCAGAAGCTGGCGATCTCCCTGAAAGCCGGCGGCGTCGGATATTACCCGAAAAGCGATTTTGTCCATATGGACACGGGTGACGTCCGTAGCTGGTAGCCAAGCACGCCATAACGTGATTATAAAAAGGTCCGGCATTATGCCGGGCCTTTTGTTTTGAGGAATTGCCCGATGATACTGATCGCCCTTGGCGCGAATTTGCCCAGCCGTTTCGGCACGCCGCCGCAGACGCTTTACGCCGCGCTGATGGCTATGGCGGAGCGCGGTATCTGGCCGGAAGTGATTTCCCGCGTCTGGCGGAGCGCGCCCGTGCCGTATGTGGAGGGGCGGCCCTGGTATTATAATGCCGTTGCCGCCGTGAAGACGGAGCATAAACCCCATGACTTGCTCCGCATCTTGCTGGAGATCGAGGCCGCGTTCGGGCGCGTGAGGACTGTGCGAAACGCGCCGCGGCTGCTTGATCTTGATCTGATAGCCTATGAAAACGAGATCATCATGGACGGGCCGGAGCTAATCCTGCCGCATCCGAGGATGCAGGAGCGCGCATTTGTGCTTTTGCCCATGACCGATGCGGTGGATGAATGGACGCATCCGCAGAGCGGGGAGGCGCTTATGTCCCTGGTCAAGGCTTTGCCGCAGGGGCAGGAAATCGACGCTCTGGCGGATGGTTGGAAAGAATAGCCATGGAAACGTCGGTCATCATGGGCATCGTCAATGTCACGCCGGACAGTTTTTCGGACGGCGGGCGGTATTTTGATCCTGCGCTTGCCATTGCCCATGGCCTGCGGTTGCGGGACGAGGGGGCGGATATCCTCGATATCGGCGGCGAGTCGACCCGGCCGGGATCTGATCCGGTGAGTGTAGAAGAGGAGCTGGCCCGCGTTGTCCCTGTTATAAAGGGGCTGAAGCAATGCGGGGCGATATTGTCGATCGACACGCGCCGTGCGGCCGTTATGAAGGCCGCACTCGCTGAAGGCGTAAGGATCGTCAATGACGTCAGTGCTTTGACGTTCGATCCGGATGCGATGGGTGTCGTGGCGGACAGCGGGGTTGATGTCTGCCTGATGCATATGAAGGGTGATCCGAAAACGATGCAGGATGCGCCGCATTATGACGATGTGTTCACAGAGGTTTATGAGTATCTGGAAGACAGGGTTCGGGCATGTGCCGACGCGGGTATAAGGCTGGAGCGTATCATGATTGACCCGGGAATCGGCTTTGCCAAAAATCTATCCCACAATCTGACTCTGTTGAACCGGATCGGTGAGTTCAGGGCCTTGGGCGTGCGCGTCATGCTGGGCGCATCAAGGAAGCGGTTTATTGAGAATATCTGCCCCGGGACGGCCGCTGACGACCGTCTGCCGGGCTCGCTTGCTGCCTGCATCGCTGCGTATATGCAGGATATTCGCCATTTTAGGGTTCATGACGTTGCGGAAACGGTTCAGGCGTTGGCCGTTTACGATAGGATAAGATCAGCCTAGAACTTTCGGATCGTCCACGGAAACTTGGCTTGGGTCACGACGGGTTCAAAATGGTGCAGGCTGCAGTTTTCCACGCCGTAGATTTTTTCGCCGTATAGGGCGCCCAGGGCGCGGAATACGCCGCCATGGCATACGATCATAATGGGGCCCTTGTTACCGTTTACGTGGCGGGTAATTGTCGCCTTGACCCGTTCACCGAAAGCGGCGTGGGTTTCGCCGTTTGGAGGATCGATGAAGTCGCGGATCGGCTGACGCGAAAGTGACCATGGCTGACCTTCCCAGTCGCCGTAATTCTGTTCGGCAATTTGCGGATCCTGAACCATCGGAATATCGAGATTTTCGTTAAGGATTTCCGCCGTGATGCGCGCACGCTGCAGATGGCTGTGGACGATCAGGGTGGGCTTAACATCCAAAGATTCGACAATTTTACGGGCGTTGCGCGCCTGCTCCAGCCCGCGCGGGGTTAGCTCCACGTCGATATGGCCGCTCGCATATTCGCCCAGATTCGCAACGCTTTCGCCATGGCGGATCATGTAGAACGGGATGGAGGGAAGCATGGGGGGCCTTTCGGTTGATGGTTCTTATATTCGACTTCCCTTTTGCTTAAGCCATCGGGTAGAAATAATCCATGGAAGAATGGCGGGATCAGGGATATGTGCTGGCCATCCGCCCGCACGGCGAAGGCGGGGCGGTTGCGTCCATCCTGACCGAAAATCACGGGCGTCATGCGGGTTATGTCTATGGCGCGCAATCGTCCAAGCGCCGTGCGATACTGGAGCCGGGGACGTGGGTCGCCGTTGAATGGAAATCGCGGGTCGAGGGACAGCTCGGCAATTACACGCTGGAGCAAAAGGGCGGCTTGCCGTTCGGAATGCTGGATGATCCGCTGAAACTCTCGGCAATGTTGTCGGCCTGCGCATTATGCGATTCGGCCTTGCCGGAACGGGAAGGGCATTCGGGGCTTTATCACGGGTTTCAGACGCTGATCGGCATGTTTGACAATCCTGTGTGGGGCGCGGCCTATATATATTGGGAAATCGCGCTGCTCAAGGAGCTCGGCTTCGGGCTGGATTTCACGAAATGTGCGGGCGGCGGCGATGCGCGCACGCTCTCCTATATATCCCCGAAATCGGGCCGCGCGGTCAGTGCGGCGGCGGCGGAGCCTTATAAAGACAAGCTTCTGGAATTGCCGTCTTTTCTAAAGCCGGACGGCGGGTTTCCGGACGAGGTGGAAATCCACAAAGGGCTCAGGATGACGGGGCATTTCCTCGAACACTGGGTTTATGCCCAACATACGAAGGGCGTACCGGAGCCGCGCTTGCGTTTCGAAGCCCGCTATGCCAAATATGTCGCGGATTTAAAGGATACTCATGGCCAAGAAGACAACAACCAGAAGCGTGGAATCCAAGGTTATTGACGAGGGGATCGGCAAGATCCTTTCCGAACGCTATCTGTCCTATGCTCTCTCCACCATTATGAGCCGTTCGTTGCCCGATGTGCGCGACGGTCTGAAACCGGTGCACCGCCGGCTGCTTTACGCGATGTATCAGTTGCAGCTGAACCCCACGACGCCGCCGAAAAAATCCGCGCGTGTCGTCGGTGATGTCATTGGTAAATACCACCCGCATGGCGATACATCCGTTTATGACGCGCTGGTGCGTCTGGCGCAGGATTTCTCCGTCCGTTATCCGCTGGTCGACGGTCAGGGGAATTTCGGGAATATCGACGGCGATAACGCGGCCGCGATGCGTTATACCGAAGCGCGTATGACGGAAGTGGCGAAGCTGCTCCTCGAAGGCATAGACGAGAACGCGGTGGATTTCCGTCCGACGTATGACGGATCGGAAGATGAACCCCTGGTGCTTCCCGGCGCGTTTCCGAACCTTCTCGCAAACGGATCATCCGGTATCGCGGTTGGTATGGCGACAAACATCCCGCCGTTCAACGTTGCCGAGCTCTGCGAGGCTTCGCTGGCCATGCTCGAAGGCGATATCGACGAGAAAGGATTGCAGCGGATCATTCCCGGGCCGGATTTCCCGACGGGCGGCATCCTTGTCGAATCCAAGGACAGCATCATCGAGACTTACCGCACAGGTAAGGGCGCGTTCCGCATGCGCGCGCGGTGGACCAAGGAAGAGATCAAAGGCGGTTCATACCAGATCATCGTGACGGAGATTCCGTATCAGGTCCAGAAATCCAAGCTGATCGAACGCATCGCGGAGCTGATCAACAGCAAGAAAATCCCGATGCTGGACGATGTGCGTGACGAGTCGACGGAAGATGTCCGCGTCGTTCTTGTCCCGAAATCGCGCAATGTCGAGCCGGAATTGCTGATGGAAGCGCTGTTCCGCAACTGCGACCTTGAAACGCGGTTCAGCATGAATATGAACGTGCTGGACGGCGGGCTTGTGCCGAAGGTCATGAGCCTGAAAGAAGTCCTGCAGGCGTGGCTGAACCACCAGCAGGAAGTGCTCGTGCGCCGTTCGCGTCACCGCCTTGAGAAGGTGATCCACCGTCTGGAAGTACTGGCCGGTTATCTGATCGTCTACCTGAACATCGATGAAGTCATCAAGATCATCCGCAATTCTGATGAGCCGAAACCGGCGCTGATGAAGAAGTTCGGCCTTACGGAGATTCAGGCGGAAGCCGTTTTGAACATCCGCCTTCGCTCGCTTGCGAAGCTTGAGGAAATGGAAATCCGCAGGGAGCATGACAAGCTTTCCGCCGAGAAGGATGCGCTGGAAAAACTGATCGGTTCAGAAGCGCGTCAGTGGACGGCCATTAAAAAGCAGATCGCCGGATTGCAGACGATGTTCGGCAAGACGACGCCGCTGGGCAAGCGCCGCACGATGGTCGGCAAAGTGCCGACGCCGATGGCAATCGAGAATATCGAGGAAGCGTTGATGGAGAAAGAGCCGGTCACGGTCATCTGCTC
>QFNK01000418.1 GCA_003240795.1 Micavibrio aeruginosavorus
TTGTCGGATTTTTTGCGCTGATGCTCTTCCGCTTTTTCGATGATGCTTTCAAGAAGCATTTTTGACGCAGCCGGATCAGCGGTCAGCCAGTGGTCGAAATAATCTTTCAGAGCGGAATCAACCCACTTGGTCGCCTCGGCGGAGACAAGCTTCTCCTTCGTCTGACCCTGGAATTGCGGGTCACGTATAAAGACGGACAGCAGGATCGCTGCGCCGTTCATAACGTCGTCGGATGTGATCTGATCGGCTTTTTTGTTGTTGACGAGCGTGCCGTAGCTTTTGATACCGCGTGTCAGGGCGGTGCGGAGACCTTGTTCGTGCGTACCGCCAAGAGGGGTCGGAATCGTGTTGCAGTAGGAATGGCTCAACGCTTCGCCGTCTTCGGGCCAAGCGATGGCGAATTCGACGCGTCCTGCTTTTTCAGGAAGGTTCAGCTGGCCGTGAAAATATTTTCCGGTGATTACATCGCGGTCCTGAAGCGATGCCTGAAGAAAATCAAGCAAACCGTTGGGAAAATGAAGCGTATCCTGTTCGGGAATATTCGCCTCTTTCAACAGGGACGGGTCACAGGACCAGCGGATTTCTACACCGCGGAACAGATAAGCCTTTGAACGGGCCATCTGATACAGCCATGAAGGCTTGAATTTTGCTTTTTCGCCAAAGATTTCCGGGTCGGCCTTAAAGCTGACGGACGTGCCGCGGCGGCCCGATACCGATCCAAGCTTCTCCAGTTTGGTGGTTGGAAGGCCGCGGCTGAACGATTGACGGTAAAGCTGCTTGTCGCGGGCGACTTCGACGATCAGGAATTCGGACAGGGCGTTGACGACGGAGCTTCCGACACCATGCAGACCGCCCGATGTTTCATAGGCCTTGCCGCTGAACTTTCCACCAGAGTGCAGGGTCGTGAAGATGACTTCCAACGCTGACTTTCCTGGGAATTTCGGATGGTTGTCCACAGGGATACCCCGGCCGTTATCCACAACCGTTATCGATCCATCGGCATTCATGTTGAGTTCGATACGGTT
>QFNK01000419.1 GCA_003240795.1 Micavibrio aeruginosavorus
CAATCAGGATCAGGTTGATATGGTTCAGCTTGAAACTCTCAAGCGCCTGCAAACAGGATGCGCTCTCGGGCAAAACAAGAATATCCTTTACATGCCCCATAATGTTGAGCGGCGCGTTGTTCAGCGCGCTGTCGAGCAGGTCTTTCGCCTGCACAATTCCCTTTACCTCATCCGGGTCGCCATCGACCACAGGATAACGGGAATGCCCCGCCTCATGCACCTTGCGGCGGATTTCCTCGATGGAATCATTTACATCGATAAAGACCACTTCCGTCCGGTGCGTCATGATGGAACGAACATCGCGGTCGGCCAGACGGATCACGCGCTGGAGCATTTCATGCTCCGACTTGTCGATCGCACCGCTCTCCGCGCCTTCGGATAAAATAGCGCGAAGCTCTTCATCACTTACCGCATTGGATTTCTCGCCGATGCCCAGAACCTTCATAAGCGTGTTTGCAGAGATCTCGAGTATCCAAACAATCGGATAAGCCGCGAGCGAGATGAATTTCATCGGCGTCGCAACGATCAGCGCGATTTTCTCCGCATGGGCAAGCGCAAAACGCTTCGGAATAAGCTCACCGATAACAACGGAGAAGTAAGTGATCGCGCTGACGATCAGGGCAACCGACACGGTTTGCCCGTGCGGATTGATAAACGGAATTTCGTTCAGCTCGGGCGCGATTTTCTCAGCAATCGTCGCGCCGCCGTACGCACCGGCCAAAATCCCGACGAGCGTGATCCCGACCTGAACCGTGGACAAAAACCGTCCAGGGTTTTCGGCCAGATCAAGCGCGATCGCCGCCCGCTTGTTCCCCTGCTTGGCAAGGTGCTTGAGCATCGGCCTGCTGGCGGAAACGGTGGCAATCTCTGACATCGCGAAGAATGCGTTGATCAAAAGGAGAAAGAAAATAATAAGAACTTCGGTAAGGATCATAGGTGTCAGAGGGCCCGTACGTTAAAAACAGACAACATCATACCTGTTGCGCCGGAAAAAGCATGGGGGAAATT
>QFNK01000024.1 GCA_003240795.1 Micavibrio aeruginosavorus
TGATGATTATGCCTGTCTTCATCGCTCTGGGTCTGTCCGCACGTAATCTGAATTTAACAAAGACATTTTTCGTTTTTTCTGTCTTCGTTCTTATCGTTGCATTGGTTGAAGCAATGTATATTGATGCATATTTATCCCTTTTGAATATACGTGATTACTATATTCAAAAGGGAGGAATGATCGATACCGTCATCCATGATCAAAACCTTTTCGCAAGTGGAGATCGCCCTGATGGGCGTTTTTTATTTGATATACGAGGCGTACATCGAATTTCTTCAATATTTCTGGAGCCTGTATCACTTGGTTTTTACGCAGCCATCACGGCCATGTTTTTTGTATCAGTAAAAGAAACAATTTCCGGTAAATTATATTATGCGACCTTATCAATATGCCTTGGCCTGATAATTCTTTCCGATGCACGGATGGCATTTGCAACGTTTATGGTTGTTATATTTTTAAGATTTTTATTCCGCTGCGCCGATCATAGATTTTCCATTCTCGTTTTACCCGCTGTCCTGATATGCGCCTACTTCATTGATGCATTTTCCCTCATGGAGAAAACTGGAGAAGGGTTGGGCTATAGGATCCACGTAACCATTCGCCTGTTGTCGCATCTGGATATGGCAACTGCTTTGGGATTGTCTGATTTTGGATCTTTGAATGTCGTTGACTCCGGCCTTGGAACGCTTTTTGAAAATCAGGGGATATTGGGAATTCTCGTATATTGGCTTGCGCCGCTGATTTTTATGAAAAAATTATCGTTGGCGCCCCGCATTTACACATATGGCGTGGCCATATAC
The DNA here is from genome assembly GCA_003240795.1 of Micavibrio aeruginosavorus. Taxonomy (GTDB): domain Bacteria; phylum Pseudomonadota; class Alphaproteobacteria; order Micavibrionales; family Micavibrionaceae; genus Micavibrio_A; species Micavibrio_A aeruginosavorus_B. The sequence goes on from QFNK01000024.1 coordinate 801, forward strand.
ACGGCGTTCGGTTTCTTGGTTTCACCGGCAATTTTCAGCATAAAAACCGCGTCATTACTATGGTTTCAGCTGGGATATTTGATAGGGCGTGATTTGGAATATTCCGCTGACAAACAAAGCGTACAAACGCGCACTACTAAGAAATAATTTTATCCTTAAATGGAAAACGTATCATAAAATCTATGACATCCGTCCAGTCAGAAACATCGTTAATGTCTATACTGCTCCTGTCAAAGGATTGTGCTATAAAGAAAGCCGCTTGTATATTTGGTCCTTCATTCCCCCTGGTATAAGGAATAACATGGTTGCGCCCTTGCGATGCAAAGTTGGGCGCGACAATCGGAAGCCTGCAATAAGTATATTGTACAAGCTTAAGGCTCGACTGGCTCAGATATTCCGCCTCAGGAATATCCTTGTAAGGCGCAAGGGCAACATCCGCGTGCTTGATGTAAGGAATAATATCTTCAAATGGCATTTCGCCGTATTCATATACATTCTTATATGGGCGATCAAGCCTTGCGCCTTTTCCAAATAGATGGAATCTCCAGTCCGGATATGCCGCCGCAAGCTCCTGTACGGCGGCAGGATCAAAAATCATGTCGCCGACGCATATGACATTATGCGGGTGAGAATATGGATTTGGAATATCGCGATCAAACGCGGATTTATCAATAGCCTGCTGTATGTAATGCGTCTCCACGTCCGCTGGAAAATCTTCTTTGAAGAATGCGGAATTCAAACGGATCAAATCGAAATAGGGAAGTGCGGCATAATGGCTTTCTTTTACCGCTTCGTGAAATTTTACAACGCTGAACCTGTCGCTGTAATTGTAAATAAATTTCGCATCCGGGTTTATAGTGAAAATGTGAGGTACGAGCATGACACCGCAACCATTCTCAATAATAAATATATCCGCTTTTGCACACCCTTTCCTGAGTTCTGCGGGCATAAGATATGGATATAGAAGAAACAAAGGTTTTAAAGTAATCCGTATGAATTTGTTCTCCACGTAAATGGGATGGATTACCGGAATCCATACATATTTTCGGATTTTCCCTTTAACTTGAACCCATTTATTAAACGGGCCTTTGATTGTACTCCGTCTTTTACTGAGCAGTGTTATACGGCTAACACCGACCGTTACGAAATCAACCTCAATTCCACGATCTTCAAGAATGTCCGCCCAGAAATGAAACCCTGTCTTGCGCGGCTGATCTGCTGAATGACCCGTGATAAGTACGAATTTCATTACCTACGCACATTTGTTGAGAATAAAACTGGGAACGTCCTTTGCCTGCTGGCGCAGAATCTCTGAAACTTTTTTTAGCGTATGTTTCTTTTCTCTCTTTTTCTCGACAACCAATACGACCTGATCAACAAGGCTGGAAATTATTTCTGCATCGCTGTTTTTTAAAACAGGGGCAGTATCGATCAGGATGTGATCAAATTGAGGGGTTAATTCATCGATCAGAGTTTGGAGTCTTTTGCCGGACATAATGTTAACAGGAGCTGTATTCTGATTCCCTGCCTGTAATATAAAAAAACCATCTTTGTGCTTTTGTATAAGATTATCTAGCGGCTCTTCCCCGGACAGATATTCCGCCAAGCCTGATCCTTCATGAATACACACTTTTCCGGCCAGCGAAGGTGAGCTTGTATCTGCATCCACAATCAGTATTTTTTGCCCTATTCCGTTCAGATAACGCGCTAAAGAAAGCGTCGAAATGGTTTTTCCCTCTCCTTCCTGTGCTGAAGAAATCATAATGGATTTTGCTGAATTTCTTTTAGACAGGGAAAGATAAATTCTTTTTATCTCATCCATATACAAAGATTTGCGGTGATTGATTGCTTCCAATTCGGGAGCATGACTGTTCGGAAGGGCACCTATGAAACGGAATTTAAGCGCAGAGCGGGCATCGTCTGGAGTTTCAATGCCCCTGTCAAAAAGTTCCAGCGCAATGGTAATAGCGGCTCCGATAAGTAAGCCAAAAAATATCAGGGCGATAAAAAGAGCGGATTTTTGAACGCCGGATGCGGAGGCGGGCATATCAGCCGGTGATAGAATGCGCACATTTGATTGTGCAAGACTGATTTGTGATTTTATCTCCTCCTGCCTTTTAAGGAAATTTTCAAGAAGCGACCTGCTTGCTAGTTCTTCGGATTCTAGAGATTGAAGGAATGTTTCTTTTTGTCTGATTGAACCAGCCTGCACATTTAATTCCGCAAGGCGTTTACGAAGAATGGATTCTTGCATAAGCACGGTATCAAGCTCTGCCTTCTCAGATTTCTGAATTTTTACGATTTCACGCTGTAAGTCGGCATTCGCCTGCTCCATCCTTCTTTTAGCAGTAATTACGTCAGGGTGATTTTTTCCAAGATTGGCAGAGACCGCCGTTAAATCCTGCTGGGCTAGACTTATTTGTGCTTTAAGGCTTTGAATGATAGGGAACGACGAGAACTGGTCGGTTGATGCCGTGGAGCTCTTGGCCGAAAGATTTGCCTTTAAAGACTCAATAGGTACAAGCTGTTTTGAGACATCCGAAATCTGCTGGTAAATAAGGTCTCCGGAATCTTTGCCGCTGATAATGCCCGCATCCGCCTTGTATTTCTGAACGGCCTCAGACTTTTTCTGGATGTCTTGTTTCAAGACGGAAACCTGATCTGAAATCCATGCATTTAAATCTTGCGCCTGTTGCCGCCGAGATTCCTGCATGGATTGAATATACGTCTGCGCATGTTTATTGACGTATTCCATGCTGGCAACGGGATCCGTATCTTCATACGAAAGTACTATGACATTTGTCTTAGGCTTTTTTTCGGCTGTAAGACGCGACAAAAAATCGACGGTCTTTTCTTCAACATTTAATTCTTTACCTTCATTCACTGCCGCAACCGTTCTTCGCGCCAACTGTGAAGACAGCAATGCCCCCAACTGGGATGAGATAGACGGATCATCGAACGCTTTTAGGGATGCTCCTTGCAAATCACCTAGCCCTGATTGCGGGTTTTCAAAGATGAGACTTGCGGTCGAAGCGTAAAAGTCTGGTTTCATCAAAACGTAAGCAAAGGAGGGTATTAAAATTAATCCTGTTATAATAATCATAATGAAACGCCGCCTCCACAATATGCCCGTGGCCAATGCGATATCGAGGAATGGCGTGCCTTCCTGTCTTCTGCCATTTCGGTCTTCTTTTCTGCGTTCCATGATATTTCCTCTGAATAGACCGATTAAAACCAGCGGCGTTTGATGATGACCGTATCGCCAGGCCTGATAACGGTTTTGCTGTCCACCGTTAACGTTTGTAATGCTCCTTCTGCGTGACGCATGATCTCTGCCGTGTTTTCCTTCGCACGGTATGTGTGCCCGCCTGCCATTGCGACCGCCTGCAAGATTGTGATGTTTGGTGAATATTCAAATTTTCCCGGGCTGCGAACTTCTCCAAGAACATATATATCGCGGTAATTGGCTACGTATACGCTCACTCGCGGGTCTACGACGTAATTCGGGCGAAGCCGTGCGGATATCGATCCCTCCAGCTCTTTGGTAGTCAGCCCGGATGCCCGTATCTCTTTGATTAAAGGAAAGGCTATGGTGCCGTCAGCGCCGATCTTGAATTCACCCGACAGGTTCTCTTGTTGAAAGACGTTAATGTTTACTGTGTCCCCAACTCCCAAAACATAGTTTTGCGGGTCTTTCGGTACGGCATATTCATGGACATTCCCGGCTGCGCAGGCGTTTAGGAAAAGGCAAACAACGATGACTGTGAAGATATGTTTCATTAAAACTGCATCCTGAGTGAAATCATGTAAGTGTTTTTGGAGCGATCGCCGTAGACTTTGTCCGCACCGTCTTCAATAATGTTTGCATGCTGATAAGACGAGGTGAGCCAGGCGCTTGGATTTACCTTGTAGATTGCATCGAACCCTGCGCTGAAGCGCTCGACCGTTCTTTCAATGTTATCGTAATCGCTTTTGCGATAGGCGGCGGATGGCTGGATAAGCAGATTGGGAAACAGCTCGTAATTCATCGACAGGTTGACATCCGAATAGGTAACCGACGGAGAGCTAGGAGAAATCGTCTCGCTCACGCCGCGCGAAGCACGTAAAAGCACGGACGTAAGCGGAGATGGATCCCACGATAGGTTCAGGCCGTAAACCAGCCCATCTTTATTTGAAAGGCGGCTGTCGCTGGTACTGCGATTTATATGCCCTGCATTGAATGATACTTTTGTAATATCTGAAATATTGACGACGCTGCCTAGGCCGGCTTCCCGCACGGCCGAGCTGCGATTAAATCCGTTATTGTCGCGTTTATGGTCATATTGGATTTTGCGGACATTCGTGTAAATGAAAGGGGCAAAGAGCCTGTCTTCACGTATCCCGAGACTGGCGTAGAAACCATATTCAGACCTGTCCCGGTCACTGTTGTCTGTTTTTATAAAATTAGAAGGAGCGCCGGAATTTTTGAATATATAGCGCCTCACGCTGCCCAACGCTTTAAAGGCCGCATGGCTCCCCTGATGCACCACGCCCCCAGACGTTTCAAAAAGATCGAAGACGGTGGGGGTGGTTCCGGAGCGCTCTTCCTCAATACTCCGGTCGTAATGATCGCGCTTGTAACTGAAAGAAAGCGGCACAAAGCTATTCCCCGTAACATCGATCTTCCCGGATAGGCTTCCGCCGTAATCGGTGGAATTCTCCTTTGGTGTCCGCGCATATAATTTTCGCTCAACAAAAAGAGCGGCGTTCAAGGCGTGACGTGCGAAATCGGATTTCAATTCCATCCGGGGCGAGGCGGATGCGAACCTATCACTGCGCCGGCTGCTGTCCGTATTGTAAACATTGTCCGTGTAGCCGCCGGCCGTGGTGAGGGAGGGGAAAAGAATAAAATCACCCGCTCTTATCCCTTCCGGGGTGTATTCCGGCAAGACGCGGGTGCTAAGGCGAAGCATGGATTGATCGTCCATCCGCTGTGCGAGGCTGCGGCTGGAAAACCCGTTCGATACAGCAATCATAATGATGGCGCATGAGGCCGCCCTGAAAACAGGTCGCCTGTAAAAAGCAGCATGTGTCGCGGCCGTCGGCATGACTTATCTATATGCTTTGGTATAAATTTTTCTTAATACGCAGCACCATAAAGAAACACGCGATGGGTGCAATAGTATGTATAAAAATACAACCATTTATAAACATGAAATTATTCGGCACGATAAATATGGACTTGCCGAGCGTAGACCCCCGTCCTATAAGCAAGGCAAGGCTTTTGACAATGTACAACCAGACGGCATCATCGGTATTCAAGCAGGGACGGGCGGCTTCGCTCATCCTCTTGCTGCTGCTGGCCGCTTTTATGGGGCGGGCGTGGATGCCCGCAGGGTTTATGCCCTCCATGGCGGCGGATGGGTCATATGAGCTTGTCATTTGCAGCGGCATGGGGGAGAAAACCATTCGCGTGTCATCGGATGGGATGCCGGTGAAGAATCAGGGAGCGCCGCAATCCGGCGACGGCACCTGTGCATTCCAGCTTACATCGTTGCAAAAAATCATTCCGCTGATCGCCTTTATCATTTTGCCTCTGCCCGAAACAGATCAACATTACGCGGCAGAGCGGATGAGCGTGTCCGCTTCTGGCATAGAATCCTTCCCATACCCTGCGCGCGGGCCTCCTGCCGTTTAATTCGACTGACTCCCTAAAACAGGTTCGCGGAAATTTTTCCGCAGCCAGGCACATCGAATTGAACGACAGGTTTATACATGACATCGAAAGATGATTTACCGGAACTCAGCCTTGATCTGGCGGGTCCGCAGTGGAAGGTAGAGCCGCCTGCTTACGGCGCTCTTGATTTGGCCGACGACGGCACCGATTACGAAAGTTTCCTAAGCAGATGCGGCAAAGGCGCCGCCGCTTGCACGTGCAGCGTGGCAGGCGGAGCGGTTCTGTCTCACATCGGCTGTCTCGTTTCTCCGACTATTGCGTTTCTGGGCGTGGCGGGCGGTGCCTCCGTCTCCGCTGTCTCCATGGGCGCGTCTGCGGCTTTAACACTGGCCGGGCTGGGTGTTTGGCACCAACTCCGCTGGAAAAAAGCGGGCACTTGGGAAAGAGGGCTGACACTCGGCGGCGCGTTTACGGGCGCCGTTGTCGGGGCGGCGATGAGTATGTCTGGCCTCATGGGGCATGCCCACGACCATGGCAGTATGGATGAGGCGCTTAAATGGTATCAGGGCCAGACCGAAACCGCACAGGCGGAAATCCGCCAAAATGCGAAGATTTTCGGCGTGCCTTTAAATGACTATGTGCTGCAGATCTGCGGTGAGGAGCAGACAAAAACGGCTCAGTCAAAGACGGGGAACCGGAAGGGTGTCTGGGCGTTTTTAGGTCTGGACAAATAAAATTGTTACTTTATAACATATCAGTTTCCTGATCATAAAAGGCTGGAAGAATGCTGGCTCCGTCACTGAATAAAATCGCCGAACAACCGGATGACACGTTGATTGATGAAATCAACGACCCTGCCGTACGCCTTGCGGCCCGCCATCTCGTGACGCGTCATCGGAGCGGTCAGACATTTGATATAAGCGCCTTTGACGTGCCGCACGCGGCTCTCGTTTCCATTTCTGAACAATTGGAAGAGGCGGGCGTCAGTCACGCCATGTCCTCCCCTCTGATTGCCGGACTCCGCCGCTATATTATGTCGACGGGTGGAAGTTTCGTCCGCGCTGTCAATGCAAAGCCCGTTGTCATCCGCCTTATGGTCGGAAATCGCATGCCGGACCGCCGCTTTGAAAACGGCATGACGGAACTGTCCTTTATCGGCTCTTCCGAAGTCCGCGTGGAAGGGGCGTCTTCAATCAACGTCCGGGCGACACCCACAGGCACCGCCACGACATCGAATGCGGCGGATGTGGATGCAATGTTCGCAAATGTAAAGGGCACGCATCTCTGGGTGCGTTTCGAAGCGCCGACGAAGCAGGACCTCGATGGCCTTATGACCTCCATGGAGGCGGCCCTGGCCGGCGCGGCGCAATCCCTCGGCGGCGCGATGAGCGCCGGCGATTTTAAGGAGCTGCTGGAAAAACTGCAGGCAGAAGGCGCGCTGACGCCAGCTGCACAAAGCTTGATTGAAAACCTGATCGCCCTGCAGGAAGGCGCCGGAAAATTATCCGCCGACACTATCGCGGAAATTGTCGGCAATATTTCCGCATTAATCGAAAGTGCAAAAGAAACGGGGCTTATTCCGCCTGAATTGGTGCAGGCTGTCATGACCTCCATGGCTGAACTGCCGGAAAATGCCGCGATTGCCGATTTCTTGGCGGAGCAGGGGTTCGAAGCGATCGTCGCCGACAATGACAATCTCTTACCGGAGCAAAAGCTTGAAGAGCTGATGGAGAAGATTGAAGCCCTGCAGGATCTGGAGGGACTCGATCCTGAAATACAGGACAAAATTGCCGAGCTTCTGGAGCAAGTGCAAGAAGGTCTGGATGCTGAAAACCCGGATATACAGGCCGTCCTTGCAACATTGACCGAAGGGCTTGCCGAACTCGCGGCGAATGAAAATGTCCCGCAGACTCTGTTCGATTCCATCGGCGAAATCCTGCCTGAGATCGCGTCTTTGAAAGAAGACGTCGCGAACAACGCGGCCATGGAAATGACTCAAGGGGAACAGCTTCTTGAAATTATCGAAGATATTGCGTCAAAAATCGAATCCGGCGAAATGTCCCCGGAAGATGTCGCGCCGGAGCTGGCTGAACTTATCGAACAAATGGGCGGCGTCGATGCCATCTTGAACAAAGAGGGGCGGGAAGCGCGAATAGAGACTTTGTCTAACGCGCTTGCAAGCGAAAATTCCTCCCTGACGCTTGCAATTCAGGCCGCTATGCCCGTTATCGCGGAGATAAAATCACTGCCCGCAGCTTTGGCAGAAACGGTTTCCGCATCCATGCGTACTATAACGCCATCTGCATCTGTGCCTGCATCGCCCGTGTCCAATTATATATCCGGCGCATCGGGATGGTCTTCCTCATCCGTTCGGAATGTTGAATCCGTATCCCGCCCCCTATCACAACCGGCGGCGAACACGCCGAATATTGTCAGCTTCGTTCCCGTAATGCCAAGTTTTTCCGTACGGGAGGTTTTTACAGCCGTACAGGTCGTGACAAAAAATACACCATCAGCTCCAAAGCAGGAGGCGCCGAAGCCGGAGGTCAAAAAGGATGCACCAAAAGAAGACTCTAAAAAGCCCGCGCCATTGCCATTACCTAAGAATGACGGCGTAAAACCGCAACCGGCTCCCGCTGATCCTAAACCGAATCCAAAGCCTCAGCCCCAGCCTGTACCTGCGAACGATATTCCCGCTCCAAAAGAGAAGGGGGAGCCAAAGCCTATTCCTGACGGAAAAATTCCATCTTTGCCGGAATCGCACGCTCCAAAGAACCCTATTCTAGAGCCAGCGGTGAATGATAAGCCACAGCCTGCTCCTGAAAAACCGTCGACTGATCCATCGCATGATAAGAAGGATTGTTGCAGCCCTGAAGCTAAAAGATCCCTGGAGCAAAAGTTCGAAGAGATAAACGCGAATAGCGACAGCACAAAATTGCACGTCAAAGGCGACGACGTTGTTATCACGAACAAGGACGGCCAGGTCATTACAACTATATCGGTTAAAGAATATCATGAGAATGAACGAAAAGCAGAAGAAGTAAGAGACCTTGTAAAAGAAATAAACGAGGGCCAAAAAATAACTTCTTTGGATATTGAAAGACAACTTGCGGAACTGCCTTCTGGCGGAATGCATGTCCACTTTAACGGCTGCTGCGGTACCGGTTCTAACGGCGGAAAAACCTCAGTCGAAAACGATAACGATAATATTTCGAAACACATGACTGTTGTAAAAGATGGCATAAAGTCAAAAGACGTAAGCGTAAAAAAAATGCAAGAAGATGAGATTACAAAAAAAATGACTCAAGCGTTCGGTTATTCTGATTTCAAAATATGAGAGTAAAAATGTCAGGTTTTAAATGTGTAGAAGTTACAGAAGGCAATAACAGCATCGCAAATGAGTTTTCATGCGCGTGCAACGATATCATGCATCATGCATTATTGGATATTACCTATTCTCCGGATAAAATATCTGCCCGCGATATACCCGAAGAAAAAATGAAGAATGACAAAAACACCCAGGTTTTGACCAACTTGTTGGGCGATTTCAAAATATAAAAAAATTAAAAGGAGTATGATTTATGCAAGAGAGCATCCCACAAGTTGTTGTTGTCCCGTTGATCGATGGGGTTATGAATGCCGTAAAACGTCTTTATAAAGACGACTTTGTTGATCCGGATTTGCTAAAGGATTTTATAGAGAAAACAAAACCTATCCATTTTATGCCGCTTCACGATGCCAAAAAACCATTTGAAAAAGTTGATACGGATGGCAATAAGGTCCGCTATTACATGTGGGGCCATAAAGACAATCTTCTGAAGCCGGAGTTTCTGATTTCTATGATTTGTCCTTTGTCCAAAGATGAGGCCGGGATGGATGTTTACAAACCTGCGTCTTTAATTCGGGGATCTTATATTAATTCCCTGATAATCGGCGGCATGACCTGCTGCGGAGGTGCCCTTCAGACGCATTGGAGTCAGGCATTCTCCGATGGTTCTCCTGCAATTGACGATGCGCGCGTTCCTGTTTCGGGTGTTGAAAAGGATCACCAATACTGGCTACGGAACAAGGTACATATTGCAGATACGCCGCAAGGTCTTGCCGCTCTTAATCACATGGCGCTAGACGTTTTGGCTCAGCGCTTCCCTGAAAAATTCTCTCATGAATGCGGCACAAAGCTGAACTACGGAAAGTATATCCAGAAAATGCCGACGCCAGGTATGAAGTAAAAAAAGCCCCGCAATTGCGGGGCTTTTTAATGTTTGAAATCTCTACTCATTCCCGCGGGATTTTTGCTTTACGCCAGCCTTTGCTTTAGACAGCGCATCCTGAATTTCCTTCAGGCGCCCTTCATCTGCAACCTTGCGGTTTGCGCGCACTGGGGACGCGGCGGCCTTTTCCAGATATGGAACGGCTTCGGCATTGCGTCCGTCATCAAGAAGGAACGCCCCGTACCAGTAATTCGTATCCATCCCGTCTGGGTTGATCGCCAGAGCGCGTTTCAGGTGCTGTTCCGCCTTGTCGTCATTGCCGAAGCCGACCGGCCATCCCGGAACCTGATAATAGAGCGAGCCGAGCGTCATATCCGCCGATCCTTCCATAGCCTTGGGATCAAGCTCCAGAGATTCTTCCAAAAGCGCTTTGGCCTTTTCTACTTTCGGAAGGCCGGAAATGCTTTTCGTGATGTTGGCATCCGTGGCCCAGACGATGGCGGCCCAGATTTTTGCGTCCGCACTTTTCGGGTTCGATGCGACAAGGCCGTCAACGCGTTTCTCAAGCTTTGCGATGGCCGCGAGTTTCGCGTCCTTTCCCGGCACCTGATATTTGATATGCGCCCATTCTTCCTGCACGGATTGCAGATCGGACGACAGGTTCGCATAGGCGGGTGATGATGAGAAAGAAGGGACCAGTAAAAGCGATAGCAACAAAAGAGCGTATTTCATGTTTGTCTCCGGCTGGTGTTTGTTACAGCCAGTATAGCTCGTTTTGGTATCCTTTGTGTATGCCTGTTTCCTGTATGTATTTCGCGGTTGCAGCAATCACAGGATTTGCGTGGCTTGTGCCCACCATTGCGGCCTGAATTTTCTGCAGTCTTCTGCGGCGATGCGGCAGGCCTCCGCACTCTCAAAAATGCCGAAAACGCACGATCCGCTGCCGCTCATCCGCGCCAGCCTGCATCCGGACAATTCAGATAGAAAATTCAACGCTTCTTTGATCTGCGGGGTGAGGGCCTGTGCGGCATCCTCCAGATCGTTTCGTGTAAGCGACAGCCAGCTTATGAAGTCTTCAAAACCCGCTCCACGCGGAACGTCCGCCGCCCTTTCTCCAAAAGCCTTTTCCCGCGCTCCGAAGACATCCTTCGTAACCGTATGCGCATCCGGGCAGAGGAGGAGGAGATGGAATTCCGGCAATGCCGTGTCCACGGGCGTGACAACATCGCCGATTCCTTCAAAGCGCGACGTCGCCGCGCGGTAGCAAACGGGCACGTCCGCGCCAAGTTTCAGGAGGAGAGCATCGCGTTCCGCATCGCCCAGCTCTGCGCCCCACAGCTGTTCCAACGCCCTTACGGCCGCCGCCGCGTCCGCCGATCCGCCGCCAAGTCCGGCGCCCATCGGGATGTTCTTCTCCAGCGTGATCGAAAACCCGTCATCACGGCCGCAAGCTCTGGCCACGGCCTTCGCCGCGCGCAGGACAAGGTTGTCTTCCATCAAGCCGCTGTTACTAGCATCCGCAAAAGGCCCGGTGATGTTCAGGGAGAAAGAGGGCGCAGGTGTAAAGGTCAGCCGGTCCGCAATATCACGTGCAAACACGGTAAGGGAGTCCAGCAGGTGATAGCCGTTGTCACGGCGCCCTGTAACATGCAGGTACAGATTGATTTTAGCGGGGGCGAAAACAGCCGGCACGTTATGGATGTTCAACGGCTTCTGCCGGCTCCGGCGCTGTTTTCTTGGCTTCTATCACCGGCACCGTTTTTTCTGCAAGACCAGCGGTCAGCTTTTCCTGCAATGCCGCATTGACCTTTTCATCCTTGGAATGATTGAGCGCGCG
>QFNK01000025.1 GCA_003240795.1 Micavibrio aeruginosavorus
CAGCGACCGTAATTCCGATGTCGATACGGCGACGACGGCCGATATCAAAGCGTATCTCGACCATCTGGCCGCGAAAACGCACGTCAAGGGCAAGAACAAATCCCAGATCGCCGTCCGCACTGTTGCGCGCCGTCTCTCCGCGCTGCGCCAGTTCTACCGCTATCTGGTCTCCGAAAATATCCGCAAGGACGACCCGACGACAACGATCGAAAGCCCGAAACAAGGCCGCACACTGCCGAAGACCCTGTCCGAAGCCGAAGTTTCCACGCTGATCAAAACAGCCGCAGAACAAGGCGGCGCGGATTCCATCCGTCTCGTCTGCCTTCTTGAAATGCTGTACGCAACGGGTCTTCGTGTTTCCGAACTCGTCGGCCTGCCTCTCTCCGCGCTCAGCGAAGACAGCCAGTTCCTGATGGTTGACGGCAAAGGCGGCCGCGAGCGTATGGTTCCGCTGTCCGACCCGGCACAAAAAGCGATCAAGGATTATCTGGCCGTCCGCCAGCAATTCATCGGCGCGGAAAACCGTATGGCGCAGGAAAAATGGGTATTCCCGTCCCGCACGTCCGAATCCGGCCACCTGACGCGTCAGCGTTTCGCCCAGCTCCTGAAAGACCTTGCCCGTGAAGCCGAACTGGATGAAGAGCGCGTATCGCCGCACATCCTGCGTCACGCCTTTGCGACGCACCTTCTGTCCCGCGGCGCGGATTTGCGTTCGGTTCAGAAAATGCTCGGCCACGCCGACATTGCGACGACCCAGATTTACACGCACATCGTTGGTGGCGGCCTGAAGAAAACGGTCGAAGAAAAACACCCGATGGGCAAAAAAACGGGTTCCCGTTAGGATTTAAGAAATATGAAAAAAGGCAGGCGATTGTTGCGCCTGCCTTTATCATTTGATACTTATACGCGCTTGAACAATCCAAGAAAAATCACATGAGCCAGCTAGATTTTGAAAAGCCTATCCTCGAACTCGAGGGCAAGATTGCCGAACTGCGCAATATGGGCAGCGATTCCACGATTTCCATCTCGGACGAGATCAGCCGCATGCAGGCAAAGGCGAACAAGCTTCTCGCCAGCGCTTACGCCAAGCTGACGCCAGCGCAGAAAGTCCATGTCGCGCGCCATCCGAACCGTCCGCACTTCCTTGATTACATCAACGGCATGATTTCCGACTTCACGCCGCTGGCAGGTGACCGTAATTTCGGCGAAGATCAGGCATTGATCGGCGGGATCGGACGTTTCAACGGACAATCCGTCGTCATTATGGGGCATGAACGCGGTCACGACACGGAAACGCGCCTGCGCCACAATTTCGGCATGGCCCGTCCCGAAGGTTACCGCAAGGCGCAGCGCCTGATGCAGATGGCCGACCACTTCCAGATTCCGGTCATCACGCTGGTCGACACGGCCGGTGCGTATCCGGGCCGCGGCGCGGAAGAACGCGGTCAGGCCGAAGCGATCGCAAAATCCATCGAAGTCTGTCTGAACGTAACCGTTCCCATCCTCTCCGTCGTTATCGGCGAAGGCGGTTCGGGCGGCGCTATCGCCATTGCGACGGCAGACCGCGTTTACATGCTCGAACATTCCATCTACTCCGTCATCTCGCCGGAAGGATGCGCGTCCATCCTTTGGCGTTCCGCCGCGAACGCCCCCGAAGCCGCAGCCGCGCTGAAGCTGACGGCGGAAGACATGAAGGAAAACAAGCTGATCGACGGCATCATTGCCGAACCTGTCGGCGGCGCGCACCGTCACAAGGCCGCCGCGATTGAAAGCGTTGCCGTGCAGCTCCGCGCCGCACTGAAAGAGATCGGCGACTGGGACGGCGATGCGCTTAAAAGGGCGCGCGCGAAGAAATTCCTGGCGATGGGCCGCTAACGGCCGAGATGTTCTTCGAAGCGTTCGAGGGCTGGAAGAATATAGGACGTCCGGGACAGCCGGAAATTGCGGCCTGTTTCAAGCGCGTGGCGAGTGCCAAGAACCGCCGCGGCGCCTATAACGAGGTTGCCCTAAAAAACATGCTTCGCAATCCGCCGCCCGCCTTCGAGCAACAGGACAGAGACCTGGTTCTGCACGCGCTGGCATTGGAGCATCCATCCTGCAAACGATAAAAAAGCCCGCCGGTTGGCGGGCTTTTATTTTTCGGGATTCAGGATTACGCGGCAATGGCCGCTTCGGAGGGCGCCGGCTGCTGCTTGATGCTACGCTCATGCCATCCGGCACGACGTTTCATCGAGTCAAAGGAGCCGTGCCCCGCGCGCCCGTGCCCGTCCTCCGTGGAGGATGCGCGGAAGTAAAGCATCAGGAAAACGCGGATAGCGGCCGTCAGCGAGGTACGCTTGTTCTTACGGAAAGAAATCAGCGTGCAAAGCTCATGGATCGAGAAGCTTTCACGGGCGGAGATTTCTTTCAGAGCGCGCCACATTTCCGGCTCCAGCCTTACCGACGTGCGGCGGCCGGATACGGTGATGTTGCGGGATACGAGCGTACTCCCCAGTTCCCTGTCATTTTGTGAATGGTCCATCATAATTCCCCTTATATCTAGAGCCATATGTCAGTCCTTTCGATGATACCTAAATCAGTTTCAATTTCAACCATGAGTATATAGTCTACATTCGCCCGTATTCCGAGGCGGGTATGGCGGAGATGGAAAGCGCATGTATTCCCGATGCCATTTCTTCTGAAATAAGGGCGGAAACCATACGCTGGCGCTCAATCCTGCCAACACCTTCGAACACAGAAGATACAACTTTAACGTGAAAATGCGTTTCACCGGACCCGTCATCGCCGGCATGCCCCTTGTGAAGCGCACTCTCATTAACGACTTCCAGCAGGATTGGTTGCAACCCGCGTGCCAGTTTTTCGGTGATGCGGGACCGCATGTCCCCTTGCAGATTATTTTTCATGCCCCATCTTTAAGCATCCGGCAAAGCCGCTGTAAAGCTTGTCTAGGGTCGGCCAAATCTTCATAATGGGAAGGATATGCCCAGAATACAGTTGAAACCCAATTCGCCCGAGTTTGCGGAGCCCGAGAAAAAACGGCGCCTCCGCCGGTGCGACATGCCCGGATGCTCCGCCTCCGGCGAACACCGCGCGCCCAAGGACCGCTCCCTCTCCGACCATTACTGGTTCTGCTTCGACCATGTCCGCGACTACAACGCGGCGTGGGACTTTTTCTCCGGCATGAACGAGAGCGAAGTTGAAAGCCATATCCTGAACAGCCTGTACGGAGACCGTCCGACATGGCGGTACGATGTCGACGGGGCCAGCGTGGAAGCCCTGCGCCGCGCGGCATGGCAGACATACAACTACACCGAAAAAGAACCGCCGAAGGAAGAGCCGAAACGGAGCCAGGCGCACGGCCTCAACCAGAATACACCGGAAGTCGAGGCCATAATGCTGATGGGGCTGGAGCCGCCGGTCACGCTGGACGCCATCAAGGCGCGTTATAAAGAGCTGGTCAAAAAGCACCATCCGGACCTTAATCCGGGCGACAAGAATGCCGAAGACCTTCTCAAACAGATCAACATGGCCTATACAATCCTGAAGCTGTCTTACGCGAAGTTTGAAAAGATCGCCCGCTAGGCAGCCCTGAAATTCCCTGCACGAAAGAGTTACCCATGGCCGAACAACTTCAAAAAGACAAAGAGCCCCTGCACGCCTCCTTTGACATTACCAAGGTTACGAACAAGGAAGGCAAGTACACGACCATTCCCGACACGAAATACAACGTGCGCGAGACGTTCGGCCTCGATATCGACTGGGACGTTCCGGGTTTCAAGGAAGACAGCCAGAACGTGCCGGAGGCCGACCCGACCTATCATTTCGATTACACGACGACCATGGCGATCCTCGCCGGGTTCGCGCACAACCGCCGCGTGATGGTACAGGGCTATCACGGCACCGGAAAATCGACGCACATCGAACAGGTCGCGGCGCGCCTGAAATGGCCATGCGTGCGGATCAACCTCGATTCCCACGTTTCCCGTATCGACCTTCTGGGCAAGGACATGATCGTCCTGAAGGAAGGGAAACAGATCACGGAGTATCAGGAAGGCCTGCTGCCATGGGCGATCCAGAATCCGGTCGCTCTGGTCTTTGACGAATACGACGCGGGCCGTCCGGACGTCATGTTCGTGATCCAGCGCGTCCTGGAAACCGAAGGGCGCCTGACGCTTCTCGACCAGAACAAGGTCATCCGTCCTCACCCGGCATCGCGCCTTTTCGCCACCGCAAACACGGTCGGCCTCGGTGATACGACGGGCCTGTATCACGGCACGCAACAGATCAACCAGGCGCAGATGGACCGCTGGAACATCGTGACGCAGCTCAACTACCTCGATCATGATGTCGAGACGGAGATCATGCTCCGCAAGGTGCCGGAACTCAGCAATGCGGAAGGCCGCGAGATGGTGTCCGCCATGGTACGCATGGCCGATCTTACCCGCTCCGGCTTTATCAACGGCGACCTGTCCACCGTCATGTCACCGCGGACGGTGCTTAGCTGGCTTGAAAATTATACCATCTTCAAGGACCGCGAGCTGTCTTTCCGCTTTGCGTTCATGAACAAATGCGATGAAATGGAATGGCCGACTCTGGCAGAATACTACCAGCGCTGTTTCGGCGTCGAACTGCTTAAAAAATAACCAACTGACAGGAAAACATCATGGCCAAATCACAAGACGCAAAAAAAGAAACCAAGAAACAACCGACAAAAACGCCGAAAGAAAAGAAGCAGGCAAAGCAGGAAAAGAAAGCCGCTAAAAACAAGTAAGCCCGCGTATATATTTTGTCATGCCCGCGCAAGCGGGCGTGACGCTTTTTAAGAGCCCATGAAAGAAGACAAAGAAAAAAGCGCCGAGAATTACAAGAACGCCGCCGCCGCGACCCTTCGCGCGATGGCGGAGAAGAAGCATATGGGCGTTTCCTTTTCCGCGTCGGAAACGGCGGATTATGTGACAACGCCGAACGATGAAAACACGCGCCTGCCCCTGCCCCCGACACATATGACGAAGGACGCACTGGCGCTTCACCGCGCCGCGGGCGATGTGAAGGCCCTGCGCCTGAGGCATCATGACCGTTCGCTTCATGTAAAAAGCACACCGAGAGATCCGTCCGCCGCCGCCATGTTCGAGGCACTGGAACAGGCTCGGTACGAAGCCGTCGGCATGACGCAAATGAAAGGCGTCGAGAAAAACCTGAACGCCCAGCTTTCGGACAAATTCCGCCGCCTTGGCTATGAACACGCCGACACGCGCGATGAAAAGGTCATGGCCGATGCGCTTCATGCCCTTGCGCGGTTTGCCATGACGGGCGAAAAAATCCCGGGCAATGCAAAGGCGCTAGTTGAACAATGGGCGCCGTGGGTAGAAGAGAAAATCGGCAAGGACGGATTTAGCATCCTGAAATCCTCGCTGGACGATCAGGCGGCTTATGCCAGGGCGTCGCGGGATCTTCTCTCCCGCCTCGATATGAACGCGCCCACACAGGACGATGAGGACGGCGAGGAGGACGTTCAGGATGACGGCTCCGACAACGGGCCGCAAGATCAAGACCAGCAGCAGAATCAGGAAGACCGGAACGACTCTCAAAAGCAGAGCAAGGAAACCGCTGAAGACAGCGAGCTTTCCGAGACGCCCGATGAAACCGAAATGGACGAGGTCAGCGAGCAGGATATCGGCGAGCCGACAGACGGCGAAACGCCTGCCGAAGCGCCGCCGCGCCGGAATGATGTGGAGCTTGACCCGCATGGTGAAAATTACCTGATCTATACCAAGCAGTTTGACGAAACGGTCGATGCGGAGGATTTGTCCGACCCCGGCGAACTATCCCGCCTCCGCCGCCTGCTCGACCAGCAGATGCAGCCCTATCAGGGTGTGG
Organism: Micavibrio aeruginosavorus; assembly: GCA_003240795.1. Taxonomy (GTDB): domain Bacteria; phylum Pseudomonadota; class Alphaproteobacteria; order Micavibrionales; family Micavibrionaceae; genus Micavibrio_A; species Micavibrio_A aeruginosavorus_B. The sequence goes on from QFNK01000025.1 coordinate 5,878, forward strand.
CTTCAAAACTTGCCAACAGGCTTCAGCGCAAATTGATGGCGCAGCAGCAAAGATCATGGCTGTTCGATCAGGAAGAAGGCTATATCGACGCGGCGAAACTCTCGCGCCTGATCGCAAATCCGACGATCGCCCTTACCTTTAAAAAGGAAAAGCAGACGGATTTTCGTGACACGGTTGTTACGCTTCTGATCGATAATTCCGGCTCCATGCGTGGCCGCCCGATCGCGATTGCGGCGATGTGTACGGACATCCTCGCCCGCACGCTGGAACGTTGCGGGGTGAAGGTGGAAATCCTCGGCTTTACCACCCGCGCCTGGAAAGGCGGCAAGAGCCGCGACCTCTGGATCGAAAACGGACGCCCGCAATATCCGGGACGCCTCAACGACCTGCGCCATATCGTTTACAAGAACGCGGATGCGCCGCTTCGCCGCGCGCACAAGAATTTCGGCCTCATGCTGAAAGAAGGCATATTGAAAGAAAATATCGACGGCGAGGCGCTCGTCTGGGCGCACAACCGCATCGCCCGCAGGCCGGAACAGCGCAAGATCCTGATGGTTATTTCGGACGGTGCACCGGTGGACGACTCCACCCTCTCCGTCAACATGGCCAATATTCTCGAACGCGATCTGCGCACCGTGATCGGATGGATTGAGGGGCTGAAGCAGGTCGAGCTGACCGCCATCGGTATCGGGCACGACGTAACACGCTATTACTCCCGCGCCATGACCATCACGGACGCCGACGAGCTAGCCAGCGCGCTGGTTCAGCGGATTGAAGGGCTGTTTCAGTTAAACGATAGAAACAGAATTTAGCGCCGGCTGCTTTTTACGGACGCTAATTTTTTGAATGCCGGATCAAAAACAACGCTTACATATTTTGCGCCATATGCTGACAAATGGTCATCGTCATAATACAGGCTACGCCCATCGTGCGACGTGACACACTCGCCTGTTCCGCACAGCAAATCAAACGAATCTATATATGAAACATTTTTATCTTTATTATGCGCAATCAGAATATCGATTGTCTTTTTCCGCTCCTTTTCAAAAGCGTCAGCTGGAAGCGTCGTCTCTTCGTGAAGATATTTTGTAATGCCAGCGTACGCGGAGGATCGAACGGCATGCGGGCGTTGTTTACGAGAATATAAACATTCGCGCCTTCCGCCCGCAGGGTGTCGATCGTTCTTTGTAAAGCGGCTATTTTGATGTCATCGAACTTTTTATCATAGGATTTTTTGTACCAGGCATCCGTTGTAAAAAAGAGCTGAGAACTGTCCAACCATCCTGTCCAATTCGCGACAAGAAATACGTTTTTGATTTTATGACTTTTGATCAGCTCCAATACAGCCGCATTCTGCTTTTCACACTGGGTCGATCCCTTTTTATCAAGATCAAGCAAAGGCGGACAGCTATGCAACGTTGCCTGATATCCGTTAACGCGGTATTTTTGTGACAGATATTCAAATCCCGGCACCCATGCATCCGCGTGGCTGTCACCCCACAATATAAAAGCTGGGTCAGTCTTCAAATCCTGACTGGTGGTGCATAGCTTTGCGCTTTTTATATCTTCCGGGCTCTTTTCACATTTCCAACGGGAATAGTTAATGTCTTTTGCGCCCTCTGCATATTGCAATTCTTGTGCAGACCATCTTTGCGGAATTCCTTTTAATACAACAATACCTATGGATATAAGCGCAATAAGCGCAAGGCCTCCCCCTGCATAAGTATAAATCGATGCGCGATCATTCGTTTTGTTCAGCGATTTTCTACGCGTCGGCTGCTCAACATACCGCCACGAGAGATAGGCAAGTATACCACTGATCAATAACAATCCTAGCTTGTGCAAAGACCGCAGTTCTATAACGGGAAGATATTCGGCGAACATTAAAAGCGGCCAATGCCATAGATATAAGGAATATGAGATCAGGCCTATAAAGACGAGCGGCTTGCTACTCAAAAAACGTCCGACTAAAGTCTTTCCGCCCATACCATTTGCATAAATGATCATAGCCGCACCAAGGCATGGCACCAGTGCCGCAACGCCCGGGAAGGATGTTTTGGGTGTATACAGCATGCCAGCAGCGACAATGGCCATAAATCCAAGCGTGGCCAGAGTTTCGGCGCGCCAACCGCGATTATACCTGCTTTCCCTGTTGCCATGAAACGCCAGCAAAGAACCAACCAACATTTCCCACGACCTGAATGGAAGCAGATAGAAAGCGGCATCAGGATAATATTTAACGGCCCATACGCTGGCGGCGAATGACACGATCATTATAGCCAGAAGCACTGTCTGCATCCTTAGACGCAGCTTGGCAAAAAGAATGACCAGCAGGAGTGGAATTATAAAATAATACTGCTCTTCAACGGCCAAAGACCACGTATGAAGAAGAGGCTTGGTTGAATTCTCAGCCGCGAAATAGCCGCTCATAGTATAAAATAGAATATTCGAGGAAAAGACGGTCTGGGAAGCAGCCTGCTTTCCGAGCGTGGCATAATCCTCCGGCAGGAAAATAAACCAGCCGGCAACCAAGGTGAAAAGCGTTACAACACCAAGCGCAGGCAATATCCGCCTGATACGCCGTTCCCAAAAATCGAAGAAACTGAATGTGCCGTATTGAAGATCTTTTAGAATTAAAGACGTGATCAGAAAGCCTGAGATGACGAAAAATACGTCAACTCCGATATAACCGCCATTCACATTCCACAAATCAGCGTGGTATAAAAGCACCAAAGTTATGGCAATGGCGCGAAGGCCATCAATATCGGGACGGTATTTTAAGTTGCTCATGCCCGATTTCTGGCTCAACTATCGCTACACGGCAATAGATTTATGGAGTGTTCTCAAGGATTATCCAAATCTATCCATAACAAGAACGCTGGCTTAGAAGCCTTTTGGCGTTGGCCAATAACAATAAGGTGTGCCGACGTCGGGCCGCATCAGGCGCGATGGGGCGATATACAGGACATTGACGTTCGGCGCCGTGCAGGTTTTGCTTCCCTGCTTCACCAGCTCCTTGCAGGATTGAAACGCTCTTTCGCCGCTAAGAACCCTGTCCGGAGGAATGACGACGGTCGTGTCCTTTTCCAGCGACTGACTGATATTCCCTGAAGAGTCGCGCATGATCACGGTTCCTGCTGGAACGATAACCGTATATCCCCCATCCGGATTTTCAATTTCCTCGAGATCGACAAACACATCGTCGCCATTACAGCAATTCGTGTAACCGTCTTTGAGACGCACATTCATGATGAAGTCATGATGTTTGGAAAGATCATAGGTTTTTTCATCGTGATCGTTCCAATGGCCGCTTGCCGTATCGACATGGGCCACAAGCCCTGCAATCACACCACCGGCTATCGCCGCACTTTTAAACGCAGAAGAAATCATTGAACCCCCTCATTATAACAAAATGACATATCAGCCATGCAATAAATAGGATTCTTGCTGCGCTGTGTCAAACAGAAAAAACGGGCTACAGTTCGCTTGCCTTTCCCCCTTCTTGCCCTTAAGAATCAAGGCCATGAGCAAAGAAAAACGTATCTATAAGCCCAAATCCGTTGCCGGTTTCCCCGAATGGCTGCCCGAAGAGCGCCTTGTGGAGCAGAGATGGTTCGACCATATCCGCCGCGTTTTTGAATCGTACGGGTTCTGCAACATCGAAACGCCGAGCGTCGAGGAGCTGGACGTCCTGACCGCCAAGGGCGAAGTGGACAAGGAGATCTATGTCATCGAACGCCTGCACAAGGACGAGGACGACAAGAGCGAGGCGCGCCTTGCCCTCCACTTCGACCAGACGGTGCCGATGGCGCGGTATGTCGCGATGCGTTTCAACGACCTTGTCTTCCCGTTCAAGCGGTACCAGATGCAGCGCGTCTGGCGCGGCGAGCGCCCGCAGATGGGACGCATGCGCGAGTTCTATCAGTGCGATATCGACATCATCAATGTCGACAATCTGCCCCTGTCTTTCGACGCGGAAGTTGCGGCGGTGATGTATGAGGTTTTGGAGGGGCTGAATATCGGTAAGGTTCAGTTACGGATTTCCAATAGAAAAATATTAATTGGATTGCTTAAAGAGTTAGGAATTGAAGATCATTTAGAAATTCTTCGTATTTTGGATAAGCTCGAGAAAATTGGGCCGGTAGAAGCGAAGAAATTGTTAGATGAGACACCGGCCAGAAAATGGTCGGAATCATTAGTTCAGCTAGCAAGTATCAAAGCAGCAAGCGCAGATGAGCTAGAGAAAAAAATAAACGAAACTGATTTGAATTCATTTTTTCTGAATTCGCCGGAAGGCTTGGTTGAACTTGTTGATGTAATCAATCGGGTAAGAAAACTTACTGAAATGCCTGACCATGCTGTAATTGCAGATTTAGGTATCGTCCGCGGCCTCGATTACTACACGGGCACGGTTTACGAGACACAGCTTCTGGATGTGCCGGAATTTACGGGCTCCGTCTGTTCCGGTGGGCGTTACGACGATCTGGCCGGAAGCTATATCAACAAGCACTTGCCGGGTGTCGGTATTTCTATCGGTTTCTCCCGCCTGTTCGATGTTATGCGCCAGACGCGCCCTGACCTGCTCGGCATCGGGCCGAAAGGTCCGGCGCATGTCATGATGACGGTGCCGGAGAATGAGGCCGACCGCCCTATCGCTTATGAAGCCGCGCGTACGCTCCGCAAGAACGGGGTGAATGTGGAGATGTATCACGCGCCGAAGAAAATCGGCGACCAGTTGAAATATGCCAGTAAGAAGAACCTTCCCTATGTCTGGTTCGTGCGTGACGGCAAGCACGAGGTCAAGGACATGATAAATCAAACGCAGGCCGAAGCAGACCCTGCGACCTGGAGCGTGAAATGACAAAACGGATTGCCGCATTACTTGCCGTCGTTGCATTCTTTTTATGGCATCCGCCCGTTCATGCCGAAAACGTTAAAACGGAAGATAAAAAAGAAGAAGCGCCGGTTGTCGATCCCGCACGCTTCGCGCCGGACTTCTGCGATTTTGAAATCACATTTCCCGAAGCGCCGTCCATCGCCAGGAAATGCGTTCCCGGCAATCAATGCTATGACGTCAACAGCTATACGATGGTGTACGACCTTCAGACGACGGTCGATGTTTCCGTCACGTGCAATCCGTCAACGCCCGCCGCATACGATAAATATACGCAAGGCGTAATGAAGGCGGCACTGGCCGGCATGGTGGAGGAGCGAAACCTGACGGAATATGATGTCGGTTTCGACCAGCAGGAAAATTTCAAGAACGCCTCGCTGAGCGGTACGGGCACGACGGGCCAGAGCGGCAAGATTTACACGGCGCAACTGTGGATCGGCAAAAACTCCGTCTTCACGGTTCAGGCGGAACTGGTTGGCACAGCGCATCCGAAAGCGGATGAAGCCTTCCGCGATATCCTTGCCAGCATAAAAACCAAGGAAGGCCAGCAGTTGCCGAAGAAGCCGCAATATAAATCCAAGAACACGCAATAGCGTTTCAAGTGCCAGCGACCACATGAAAAAAGAAGATATCGGCATAGAAGCCCAGGACATTTTTCTTTTGCGGATTGTTTCCACGCTGATCAAAAGCGGCGACAGCAAAGGCGTATCGACGAAGCGCCTTTTATTCCTGAGCAACGAAATTGCCGATATCGCGCTGCCCTATAACGGCAAAAACCCTCCTGTTAAGGTCAATTTCAACAGAACATCCGCAACCCCGCATAGGCCGACGGCATTTGAAATACACAAATTTACAAAAGCCATGACGGAAATGGGCATTCTCGAGGAAACCCATGACATGGACGTTCCTGCGCGGGATATCGTCATGTATGGCGAAGCCGTAAAAGATTACAGGGAAACGCTCTATCTTCTGACACCGCAGGGCAATGACTTGCTGAAAGCGTATTTCACGCTCCGGAATGCGAGCCGCCTTAACGTGAAAGCGCCCTGATCTTTTCCACCATTGCGAAAAAACCATTGCGGCGGTTGGGGGAAAGATTTTCTGAAAGGCCGAGTTTTTCGAAGGCGGCTTCTATATCTACCGCCGCAATTTCCTGCGCTGTTTTTCCTTCATAGGCCGCGAGGACGATGGCAACCAGACCCTTCGTTATCTTGCCGTCGCTGTCCGCGTGAAAATGATAGCGGCCGTCCGCGCCCATTTCCTCGAACAGCCAGACTTTGGAAACGCAGCCCTTTACTT
>QFNK01000026.1 GCA_003240795.1 Micavibrio aeruginosavorus
TATCTTCACGCTTTGATTTTACGGTCAAACGCACCGTAATGTGGTCGCCAATTCTGACAGGCTTTTCAAACCGCATCTCCTGTCCCAGATAAATCGTACCCGGCCCCGGCAACATCGTGCCCAGCACCGTGGAAATAAGACCGCCCGACCACATGCCGTGACCAATGACACCCTGAAAAAGACTATGTTCCGCATAATCCGGATTCATATGCGCAGGGTTTACATCGCCCGACACCGCCGCAAACAAATCAATGTCTTTTTGCGTTAGCGTCCGGACAAGTTCCGCAGACTGCCCGATCCTCAACTCATCGAACGTCACATTTTCAAGCATATCGTTGTTCATGGAATTCCTCATTTGGATTTGACATACGCCCCCGGCGCATCGCCTATCACTTTGTATGTTACGTTACCGGCCTTTTTGGGCGCAGCGATTTTTGTCTTTGAACTCTGATCCCCCAGCCATTGGCCCCATGCAGTCCACCACGAACCATCCTTCATAGCAGCGCTCTCTTCCCATTGATCGGGGGACTGGTACGCTTCTCCCGATTTTTTGTGCGCGATTTTAAAGCTGCGGCGCTCATGCCCGGGCTCACTGACAATGCCTGCATTATGGCCGCCAACGGTTAAGACAAAGGTAACATCCCCGCTCGCCATAAGATGTATTTTGTAAACGGATTTCCATGGCGCAACGTGATCTTTTTCCGTACCAACGGCAAAAATAGGCAGATTTATGTTTTCCGGCGCAACAGTTTTGCCAAGGACCGTATAATGCCCGTTGGAAAACTCATTGTTCAGATAAAGACGCTTCAGATACTCGCTGTGCATTTTATACGGCATGCGCGTGGCGTCCGCATTCCATGCCATGATATCAAACGGTCTGGAACGCTGACCAAAGAGGTAGTCCTTGACCAATCGTGACCAGATCATGTCATAGGATCGCAGCATCTGGAACGCGCCCGCCATCTGTTTGGTGTCAAGATAGCCCTGCGCCCACATCATGTTATCCAGATAAGAAACTTCACTGGGCGTTACGAACACCATCATCTCACCGGCTTCGGTAAAATCACCTTGGGCCGCCAGAAGCGTCAGTGTTTTCAGGCGATCATCACCGTCATGCGCCATTAGCGCCGCCGTAATCATGGCCAGCGTTCCTCCAAGGCAATACCCCGCAAGATGAATGGCCGCGCCATCGCAAATTGATGACACAGCATCAATCGCCGCCAATGCGCCATCCTGAACATAATCATCCATGCCCAGGTTACGATCGTCCGCCGTGGGATTTTTCCACGACACAATAAAGACCGTATGCCCCTGCTCTACCAGCCATTTTATCATTGAATTCTCAGGCGACAGATCAAGAATATAATATTTCATGATCCAGGCCGGCAGGATCAAAACAGGCTCTTTGCTGACATCCTTAGTCACAGGGTCATATTGAATAAGTTCAATCAAATCATTGCGGAAAACAACCTTACCCGGCGCGGTCGCAAGGTTTTCTCCAACCGTGAAATCCTCCATCCCCGCCGCCTGTTGCCCGGACATATTACGCGTAATGTCTTCGAGCGCATTCATGGCGCCATCTCGCAAATTCTCTCCGCAGCGGCTTATCGTCTCAAACAGTAATTCCGGGTTGGTCGCCATGAAATTGGCGGGCGAAATGGAATCCAGCATCTGACGCGCAGCAAAAGATGCAGCCCGTTCGGTTTGCGGGGAAAGCCCCGGTATGTTCTTGGTTGCCAGATCCCAGAATTCCTCGAAAGCATGGAACGTCTCTACATAGTTGTTCCAGGGAAAGTTTGACCAGTCTTCCGCTTTAAACCGCGGATCGGGCTTTATGGCTTCGGGGTTTGCATTGATGGCGTGTTCGGCCATCGTCTTGAAATGATGGAAAGGGAAAGTGGCCAGCGACACCATTCGGCCCGGGCACAAGGCAAGATGCGCCAACCACGAAGCATAAATTTCTACCAGCCCCGCCGGTGATAAGCCATATGTAGAACGCGACAGCTTCGCCTGAAAAAGACGATCCACCTCGTCGGCGATCTGAACAAAAGAGTGAGTGGTTTCTTTTTCCATGGCTACTTCTAACCCCTTATGAAGGACGATTTACATTCAACATGATCTTTATACGCGCCCAAATCACAGGCCAGAACGCCGCAAGCGCAACAAACACGACAAAAAGAAGCATCGCTGCAACAAAACTTATAAAATGAAATTTATTTGCATCTGGCGCAACAAACCAGCTGGCGATTACACCGCCCAGAAACAACATAATTCTCACGACCCATGCCAATTTATATACCCCCGCCCAAAGCTTTGCTTAGATCAATACTAGACTGGAGCTTTTGTTGTTTAGCCTCAATCTTGGCAATTTCAGAATCAAACAGGCTGCGCTCCGCATCCAGAACATCAATATAACCAGAATAACCCGCATCGAAACGCTTGCGCGCAAGCGACGCTGATTCACGTAAAACAGCCACTCGCTTATCCAGAATGGTGGATTTTTCTACCGTTTTCTCACGCGTCACAAGGGCATCCTTGATTTCACGAAATGCAACACGCACCGTTTTTTCATAGCCTATATAGGCCTGCTTTTCCCGTGCCGAAGCCGCATCGACCTGGGCCCTTGCGCGGCCAAAATCCAGAAGAGGAACCGTGGCATTCGCGCCCATGTTCCAGCTCTTTGATCCGCCATCGAACAGAGCATCCCAATCGCCCGTCGCAACACCCAGAAGACCAGACACGGACAAGCGCGGCAAATAAGCCGCTTTTGCAACACCTATATTGGCATTCGCTGCCGTCAACCTATGCTCCGCCGCGATAATATCGGGCCGGGCCGCAATCACATCACCTGCTTCCGCTTGCGGCAGGGATGGAAGATCAGGAAGAATTGTTTTATTAGCCCCTGCAAAGACCTCAGACTCCATGATTTGCTTAGGTGTTTTACCCAGCAGAACAGAAAGGGATGACAATCTAAGTTCCCTTTGCTGCTCCAAAGCAGGAAGGCGCGCCTGAGCGGATGTCAACTCGGCCTCAGCCTGCCGCACTATTAAAGAGTCTACATCACCGCGATCTAAACGTTTTTTTTCCAGATCATAAGCCCCTTTGCGGGTTTTTATGGTTTTCTGCGTGATCGCAATTTGCTCGTTCAGCGCGCCTGTAGCAAAATAATTCGAAGCTGTTTCGGCGGAAACACCTAAGACAACCGCACGCGCACTCGCCTCTTCGGCTAGCAATTGCTCACGGGCCGCCTTATCAGCATTCGCCAGACGCCCCCACAAATCTATTTCATATGAAAGTAAGCCGCCTACCGCAAAGCCATCTGTCGCGCCAGAAGATGGGAGACCATCCAGATTAACATCGCCACGAGACGCCGCACCGCCAGCTGTAACATTCGGCATTCTATTGGCACGCGCACTACCAGCAATGGCCCTAGCCTCTTCCACGCGCGCCGACGCAAGTTGGATATCGCTGTTGTAAGCAAGTGCCTCGGCAATCAGTGCATTCAGCTTCTCATCATTATAAGCATCCCACCATGTGCCGCTCTGCTCCTGGCTATTTTGGCCAGACAATTGCCAGTTTTCGGGAAGCGGAGTACTGGGTTTGCGCATATCAGGTGCCAGTGAGCAGGACGCAAGAATGAAGCAAAGAGTAGCCGCTGAGGCCATAAAAAATCCGGATTTGTGCATCATCACTGAAGATTCCTTTATATTGACAAACTACTCAAATCATTTATGAATTTATATATACATTTATGTATGAACAAATACAAGAGCTCATGTAATACAAGGAAACGTACCCGTGCCTATGACAATGCACAGAAAAAAAGAGCAAGGGCTCGCAACCAGACAAAAAATTCTGGAGGCGGCGGAAGATATTTTTTTTGAAAAAGGGGCTGCCCTTACAACGCTTGAACAAATTGCCGACAGGGCAAACGTGACGCGCGGAGCAATTTACGGGCATTTTAAAAATAAGAGGATGCTTTTAGAACATATAATCGATAGTGCCGTCCTGCCCTTGCTGGATATTTTTCGTGAAACGATATCAAGAGATCCGATACCAAGTTTTGAACAGCTTCAAAAAGCCCACGTTCAAGTTATAACGGATATCATTAACAGCGCTGAACTTAAAAAGCGCCTATCCATTGCATTTGTAAAATGTGAATATACGGAGGAATTCGCCTACCTCATCGAACAATCCATCCACTACCACGATGAAGTAAGGAATATCTATAAAGTGTTTTTTTCAAGAATGGAAAAATCAGGAATCAAGCTGGCAAAAAATCCGGAAATCATGGCTGATGCGTTGATGCTATATGTAACAGGAATGCTAACCGAGTATTTTAAACATCCCGGTCAAACAAATCTTGAGAAAAACATAAATGACTATTTTGACCTGTTTTTCTTCCCTATCTCATGCCCCTCGCCCGAATAACAAGGAATATCATAATGAAAAAGAATTATAAACTTATACTTCTTGCGCTGGCCATTCTATCAATAGCGGCAGGAGGCTATTATTATTCTATAGCAAGAACCAATGATCTGGAAGGCGTCGCCTATGGCAACGGACGTATAGAAGCCCAAAGCATTGATATCGCGACACGTCACGGAGGCCGTGTACTCTCTGTTCCTGTCGAAGAAGGACAGATGGTTGAAGCCGGGGACGTAGTGGCTGAACTTGATTTAAACGATCTGGCGGCTTCTCTTGCGGGGGCAAAGGCCAATGTTCGCGCAACAATTCAGCAAAAAGATGCGGCAGCCTCATCGGTTGCGCAAGCGGAATCAGCTCTCACGCTCGCCAGTAAAGAATTCTCGCGTGCCGACGAGCTGGCTCGAGAAAAAGCTGTATCGGAAAGTCGCCGCGATCAAGCTTTCAATGCCAAACAATCCGCTGAGGCACAACTTGCCGCTGCAAAACAAAACCTTGCAAGCGCAACGGAAGCCATTGATGTCGCGCAATCCGAAGTCTCTCGCATCGAAGACCTGTTGAAAGACCAACATCTGACGGCTTCAAAAGCAGGCCGCGTCCTTTACAAACTGGTAGAACCCGGCGAAGTCATGAGCGCAGGTGGAAAAGCCGTAACGCTGCTCGACCTGACCGATGTATATATGACCATTTTCCTGACCACGGAAACTGTAGGGAAATTGCGTCTGGGTGAAGAAAGCCGCATTGTTCTGGATGCGATGCCTGACCTGGCAATCCCCGCGTATATTTCTTACATTTCCCCCGAAGCACAATTCACACCGCGTCAGGTAGAAACACGCACGGAACGCGAAAAACTGACCTTCCGCGTCAAAGTCAAAATCCCGCCCGAGCTGCTCGCCAAATATATCGACCAAGTCAAAACCGGATTGCCCGGCATGGCCTATATCAAAACCGACAAGAAACAGGATTGGCCCGATCGCCTGAAAGGTGATGCCGCCCTGATGAAAGATGTTAAGAGCAAATAACCCCCATGTTAATTCGCGCAGATCATATAACCCATAGATACGGTAGGGTAGTTGGGCTGGATGATGTTAGCCTGCAAATACCGCAGGGACAGAGCGTTGCCGTTATCGGGCCTGACGGTGTTGGAAAGTCCACACTTCTCGGGTTGTTCTCCGGCGCAAAAAAAAAGCAAGGCGGCGATCTTTCCATCTTTGATGGCAAAAAAAGCAAAAAATATGTTCTCGGTGAATTGCAACAACGCGCCGCCTATATGCCCCAAGGATTGGGAAAGAACCTGTATCCGGAATTAAGCATCCGCGAAAATCTCGAATTTTTTGGGCGCCTCTACGGCCACGAGAAAAAAGAACGCGACCGCCGCATTGATATGCTGACAGCGGCAACGGGACTTAAGCCGTTCCTCGATCGTCCTGCAGGCAAGCTTTCCGGCGGGATGAAACAAAAACTGGGTCTGTGCTGTTCCCTCATTCATGATCCGGAACTGCTTATTCTAGACGAGCCGACCACCGGTGTTGATCCCTTATCCCGCAAACAATTCTGGACATTGATCGACGATATTCGCGCCGAACAAAAAGGCCTGACCGTCATCGTCGCAACATCCTATATGGAAGAAGCCGATGATTTTGACTTCGTTGTGATGATGAATGACGGAAAGATTATCGCCACAGGCACGCCCGAAGAATTGCGAACGAAAAGCGGCGAAAGCACGCTGGAACGCGCCTTCATCTCCTTCCTGCCCGAAGAAAAGCGCAGCGGTCACGAAATCCCCGAAATCCACCTGCGCGATCTTTCCGAAAAAACCATCGCAATTTCTGCCAAAGATTTAACACGCCGCTTTGGCAGTTTTACGGCGGTCGATCATGTCAGCTTTGAAATCCCAAAAGGCGAAATCTTCGGGTTCCTCGGCTCCAACGGCTGCGGCAAGACAACCACCATGAAAATGCTGACAGGCCTGCTTCCGGTCAGCGAAGGCACATCATCACTCTTTGGAACGACACTTGTTCCCGGAGACATGGAAAACCGCAAACGGATCGGTTACATGTCGCAGAATTTCTCGCTCTATGGCGAACTGACCGTCGATCAAAACATCACGCTGCACGCGCGCCTGTTCAACCTTTCCGGGGAGCACGCCGATAAACGCATCGCTTGGCTGTATGACCGCTTTGATCTTTTAAAATATAAGGATTCACCTTCCGGCGATCTGCCGCTTGGCGTGCGCCAGCGTTTGTCCCTTGCTGTTGCGGTCATTCATGAACCCGAAATTTTGATCCTTGATGAACCGACCTCCGGCGTTGATCCGGTGGCGCGGGATAATTTCTGGGCGCTTCTGATCGAGCTTTCCCGCAAAGATGAAGTCACCATCTTTATCTCCACGCACTTCATGAATGAGGCGGAACGCTGTGACCGCATTTCCTTAATGCACGCAGGAAAAGTTCTGACCACAGGTATTCCTGATGATTTGCGCCGCAAAAAAGGATCGACGACGCTGGACGAAGCCTTCGTGTCCTATCTCGAAGATGCCGTTGCAGAGAAAAACAAAGATGCGGCCGCACAGCCCGAAGAAAAAAAACAATTCACATCCGGAGCACCCGATCACGCCCAAAGAAAAGAACAAGGATTTTTCTCTAAACTTTTTTCAGCAAAACGCATGAACGCCTATATGCGGCGTGAAGTCATGGAAATGATGCGCGATCCTATTCGCCTAAGCATTGCAACTCTGGGCACATCTCTTTTGATGCTGGTCTTTGGCTATGGCATCACGATGGATGTAAACTCCTTGCGCTTTGCGGCACTTGACCTCGACAAGACAGCGGACAGCCGCGCTTATATTCAAGAACTTGAAGGCTCCCCCTATTTCCTGACGCAGCCGCAGATCACAAGCGATGCGGAGCTGACACATCGTATGCAAAGCGGCAGTATTTCGATGGCTTTGCAGATACCTCCCGACTTTGGCAAAGACCTGCATAGCGGACAGCCCACCGAAATTGCCGCATGGGTGGATGGCTCCATGCCGTTCCGCGGCGAAACGATCGGCGGCTATCTGCAAGGCATTCATGCACGTTTCCTTCGGGATCGCGGTGAAATGGCCCAAGCCCCGCTGACCGTTGAGATGCGCTACCTCTACAACCAGTCATTCGAAAGCGTCAACGCGATGGTGCCCGCCGTCATCTCCCTCCTCCTTGTGTTTATTCCGGCTATCCTGTCCGCGCTCGCCGTTGTGCGGGAAAAGGAAATGGGCTCTATCGCCAATATGTATGTCACCCCTGTGACAAGGCTTGAATTTATTCTAGGCAAGCAGATCCCCTATGTTTTGTTCGCCATGATAAGCTTTACCATCATGCTCGTGATGGCCCTGCTGGTGTTTCAGCTTTCGATTAAGGGCAGCCTGATAGGCCTTATTCTGGGTGCTACCTTATATGTTTCAGCAACCACCGGACTTGGCCTGCTTATTTCTTCGTTCACGAAATCGCAAATCGCAGCGCTGTTTGGTGCTGCCATTACCACCATGGTTCCCGCCTCACAATTTTCAGGCTTGTTGCAGCCGGTTAACACCCTTGAAGGGGGCGCGCGCTGGATCGGCACATTTTATCCAACCGGCTATTTCATGAAAATCAGCGTCGGCACCTTCACAAAAGGACTTGATTTTATAGCGCTGCAACCTTTCCTGACATCTCTTGCCATATTCACTCCAGCATTGCTCTTTGTGAACGTCTTTCTTTTGCGCAAACAGGAAACATAATGAATTTTCGCTTCCCCTCCATACCTACCGTTGCGCATCTTTGCCGCAAAGAATGGCAATCGCTGTTTCATGATACGGTTATGATGTTCTTCATCGTGTTTTCGTTCACCTTCCTGCTGTATTCACAGGCGACGGGAACCTCAACAGACCTCAAACGTGCCTCTATCGGTATTATCGACGAAGATCACTCTCCGCTTTCGCTGAGGCTGAAAGATTCACTGATCCCGCCTTATTTCAAAAACGTCGAAGAAGTCACCGAACAGCAGGCAGAAAAAGGGCTTGAATCAGCGAAATACAGCTTCGTTCTGCATTTTCCCTCCCGCATGGAGGCCGATATTCGTGCGGGAAAAAAAGTCACGGCCCAGCTTTTGATTGATGCGACCATCATCGGGCAAGCGCAAATCGGCTCTGGCTATATCAATACAATCATTCAAAAAGAGCTGGCCAGCTATTTCAATGCACAAAACGGTATCCAGCCCACAATCGACCTGATCGTCCGTTATTCCTTTAACCAAGGGCGCGATACAACATGGTTTACGGCTGTGACGTCGATGATCCAGAACATCACGATGCTGGCCATTTTGCTCACCGGCGCGGCGCTGATCCGCGAGCGCGAGCGTGGCACGATCGAACATCTTCTTGTTATGCCCATTACGGCGCTCGAAATCGTTTTATCAAAAGTTATCGCCAATGGCGTTGTGATCCTTGTCGCCACGTTCTTGTGCATCCAGCTTGTCATCCGTCAATGGATCGGTGTTGAGATTAACGGATCAATCACGTTGTTTCTGCTTGCCTCTGGCCTCTATCTCTTTTTTACAACGGGTCTTGGTCTCTTCCTTGGTACAATCTCACGCTCCATGCCGCAGATGGGCCTTTTGTTTATTCTGATCGTCTTGCCGATGAACCTTCTGTCTGGGGGGTACACACCGCTTGAAAGCATGCCTGAAATTTTACAAAAAATTATGAGTGTTGTGCCATCGACCAATTATATCAAACTGGCGCAAGGCATCTTGTTCCGCGAAGCCGGGTTCTCCATCGTATGGCCCCAAATGCTGATGGTGACGGTTGTGGGCCTTATCCTGTTTGTTTTTAGCACAATAAGGTTCCGCAGTTTTCTGGAACGACAAGGTTAACAAAAAAAGAAAAGGAGTTTATTTTGTCACGTATAGCACTTATCACTGGCGCGACCACTGGAATTGGCGCCGCTACAGCAACCGCCCTTAAGAACGCCGGCTATCAAGTCGCTGTAAATTATAACCGTAACGACGAACAGGCTACAGCCTTCACCAAGGAAACGAATATTCCTGCATATAAATGGGATGTTCGCGATGCTCAGTCATGCTTGGATGGGGTTCATAAAATCGAGAACGAATTAGGACCGATTGATATTCTCGTGAATAATGCTGGCATTCTTCGTGATAAAACAATTCATAAAATGTCCATTGAAGACTGGACAGACGTTATTACAACCAATCTTAACTCTTGCTTCAATATGTCACGCGCAGTTGTTTCGCCGATGAAGGAGAGAGGATTTGGCCGAATTATCAGTATAAGTTCGGTCAATGGGCTAGCCGGACAGTTTGGGCAAACAAATTACGCAGCAGCCAAAGCAGGCATTATAGGGTTTACAAAATCTCTTGCACTGGAAACGGCTCGCAGTGGCATCACAGTAAATGTAATTGCTCCGGGCTATGTCCAAACAGCCATGATGGAAAGCATTCCTGAAGATGTCCTGAAAAAGATTATTGATAGGGTTCCAGTTGGGCGGTTGGCACACCCCGAAGAAATCGCCCGCGCCATTCTATTTTTGGCCGACGACCAATCCGCCTTTATCACTGGAGAAACCCTCTCGGTGAATGGCGGACTTTATATGCAGTAAAACTGAGTATTTCTAAACAAAAAACATAAGGAGAATAGCAATGAACAAACGAAACCCCTTTCTAGGCAATTTTGAATGGTCAACCCCCATTTTAGAGTCCGTGTTTTAAGTGAATCTTCTGGCCATGATGTGGTATGAACAAAGGCTCCGGAGCGTATGCGCAGGAGCCTTTGTTCATGGTACGGGTGAGCGGTGCAGGCGGTTTGTAACCGAGGCTCGAATGCGGGCGGATATGATTGTAGTGATGCCGCCATTGTTCGATGATCGTCTGCGCCTCTTTGAGCGTATAAAAACTCTCCCCGTTCAACAGCTCGTCCCGTAGCCGCCCGTTGAAGCTTTCGTTGTAGCCATTCTCCCACGGGCTGCCGGGTTCGATGTAGAGCGTTTTCACTCCCACCTTTGCCAGCCATTGCTGGATGGATTTTGCCGTGAACTCCGATCCGTTGTCGGAGCGTATATGATCGGGCACGCCGCGCGTGACGAACAGATCCGTCAGCGTAGCCATCACATCATCCGCGCCAAGCTTGTAATCTGTACGCAGCGCCAGACACTCCCGTGTTTATTCATCGATCACCGTGAGCGTTCTGATCTTCGTACCGTCCTTTAAACGCTCGGCCACAAAGTCATAGCTCCACACATGCTTGGGCCAGCAAGGGCGAAGCCGGATGCACGAGCCATCGTTCAGGTATAAACGTCCTTTTTTCTTGTGCTTTTGCGGGACCTTGAGCGCCTCTTGCCTCCATATACGCTCCACGCGCTTGTGGTTCACCACCCAGCCTTGCGTGCGCAAAAGCGCCGTGATCCGCTTGTAGCCATAGCGCCCATATTGCAGCGCAAGTTTCGTTATATCGGATGTAAGTGCTTGTTCGTCGTCAGCACGCTTGGGAAGGCGCCTTTGATCTCCACGGCTTTGGCCCAAAGCCTTACAGGCTCTGCGTTCTGCTATTCCCAGTTTTTGCTGAACATAGATGACAGCCTCCCGCCGCCGCTGCGGTCTGGTCAGAACTTTCCCGTCGATACTTCCTTCAAGATAAGATTGTCCAAAGTGAGATCTGCCACAGCCCGTTTGAGGCGCGCATTCTCGTTTTCAAGCTCTTTCAGCCTGCGGGCCTGATCCGTACCCATGCCACCATATTCCTTGCGCCAGCGGTAATACGTATTCCCCGTCACGCCGATCTCACGCAGCACTGCGTCCATCGTTTTGCCTTGCCCGATCATCACTTCCGCTTGGCGCAAATATCCGATGATTTGCTCCGCCGTATAGCGTTTTCTTGCCATTATCCTCACTCCTATAGATTGTCCATACATTAGCCGGATTCACTCCTGCCATGGACTCATTTATAGGGGGCGGGTCATACATTGGAAGACATTTATCCCAGTTTCAATCAGTTTTACATGGCCGGCCTGATGGCTGCTCCTATGGTATTGATCGAAGTCGTGCTGATGAGCGCGATGTACAAGGATAAAAAGCTGAACGCTGTTATAGTGGCGGTAAGCATTTTAATTGGAGTAATTTTCTTTCTAGGCATCCGTCAACAGACGGCCATCTCCGACGAACAATTTCTCAAATCCATGATCCCGCACCATTCCGGCGCAATTCTCATGTGCCGCGAAGCCAATATCACTGATCCTGAAATCAAAACTCTTT
>QFNK01000027.1 GCA_003240795.1 Micavibrio aeruginosavorus
AATCATGACTTCGGAAAGGTTCCTGATAAAGGATTGCGTTTCCAGGAAGCGGTCGAACTTTTCGCGGTCTTCATAAAACAGGGCCGATTGCCGGTCCAGATCATTGGCCATCGCCAATATATCCGCCTTGATGATCTGCTGGTGTTCGGCAAGATAGGATTCCGCAACCATCTGCGACGTTTCGACGGCGGTCTTTACGCGGTCGGAAAACCATGCCTGTACGCCAAAATGGAAGAAGAACGTGGAGAATATCGCCATGATGACCGCGGGCGCCGCCGCCATGATGGAAAAAATAACAACAAGGCGGATATGGAGTTTGGACCCTGCGATCCCTTGCCGCCGCCCGCTGAGCAACCTTGCAAACCGCCGCGCGATCAGCGCGAGCAACATGATCATCAGAACAAGATCAAGGTTCAAAAGCCAGATAACGGTATTCGGATCGCTCCCGAACGGCGGGATGGACGACAACGCCGCGTAAGTCGAAAACCCGCTGATGATAATCGCCGCGACAAGAAGCAGCGCCGCCCGCCCGCTCCACCCACGACGGAAAAAAGCCCTCTTGCCGGAAGTCCGCGTCCCGCGTATCCAGTTTTCGACAATATGCCGCATCCCGCCCCTTTGATGGGGCGTTTCTTTGTTTTGGATTTTCAATGACTGGGACAAATCCGGCTCCATCGCCCTGGAAACATCCTTTCCGATAATTGACCTTTTCGGTTTTTAAGACTATCCACATTCTCTGCACAAAAGGCAAGGGAATAGAATATGTTAAAAGATGGCGACAAAGGCTTTCATGTCCTTGTCCCCGCCGCCGGAAACGGTTCGCGGACCGGCCTGTCCACGCCCAAACAATATTGTAAGATCGGCGGCAAAGCCGTCCTTCGCCATACACTGGAAAAAATCATAAAAATACAAGGACTTATCTCCCTGCGTGTCATCATAGACCCGCATCATGAAGAGATGTACCGCGACGCTGTTCAGGGGCTGGACCTCCCGCCTCCCATCCATGGTGCCGACACCCGCAAGCAAAGCGTTTATAACGGCCTGAAGGCACTGGGCGATATAGAACAAGACGCCCTCGTCCTGATCCATGATGCCGCCCGTCCGTTCGTCTCGCATGAGGCGGTCGCCGCCCTGCTAGACGCAATGAAAGACCAAAATGCCGCAACCCTTGCCGCGCCCATTGCCGATACGCTGGTGGATTTCGATTATAACCGCATCAACCGCGATACGGTACGCGCGGTGCAAACGCCGCAGGCCTTCCGCTACGGCATCCTGAAAACCGCCCATGAAAAGTTCCGCGACGATGAAAACTTCACCGACGATGCGGGACTAGCTGCCGCGCTCGGTGAAAAGGTAGCCCTCGTAAGGGGCAGCCACGACAACTTTAAAATCACATCGGCGGAGGATCTCGCCATGGCCGAAAAGCTTTTATCCATTGCCCGCGAAACGCGCACAGGCTTCGGCTATGATGTCCATGCCTTCGATCCGTCCCCGGCAACCGCAACACGCCTTGGTGGTGTCGATGTGCCGCATGACCGCAAATTGCTCGGACACTCCGACGCAGATGTCGTCCTGCACGCCCTGACCGATGCGCTCCTCGGCACCATCGGCTCCGCCGATATAGGCCAGGTTTTTCCGCCATCGAACAACAGCTGGAAAAATGCCGACAGCGAAATTTTCGTAAAGGAGGCTGTCCGCCGCGTCCTCGAGAAAAGCGGGCGTATTGTCAACGTGGACATTACCCTGATCGCCGAAGAACCGAAAGTCGGCCCTCACCGTGAAAAGATGCAGTCGCGTATCTCGGGCATGCTGGGCATAACGCCCGAGCGCGTGGGTATCAAAGCGACGACATCCGAAAAACTCGGCTTCGTCGGACGCGGCGAAGGCATCGTTGCACAGGCCGTGGCGAGCGTCAGCTTTCCCTGCAACGATACAGACGCGGCATGATAGGATAGCTCCATGAAATTCAAAATGCCCGATGCCGAGATCATCAAGAAACTAGATTTTAAAAATCCCGCCACATGGACCGCGACATGGTTCGGTTGCGGTTTAATGCATCCCGCACCCGGAACATGGGGCACGCTTGGCGCGCTTCCCATCGGACTGATATTGGCCGCTCTGGGCGGAAAAATCGCCCTGCTTGCTGGCATTGTTGTCGTCTTCGCGCTCGGCCTCTGGGCCGCCGCACAATTTGAAAAAATGACAGGAACTCACGACAGCTCCATGATCGTTATAGATGAGGTTGCGGGAATGTGGATCACGCTGCTGGCCAGCACGCTTTCACCCCTGTCTATTGTAATGGCTTTTGCCCTGTTCAGATTTTTCGACGTCCTGAAACCATGGCCAATCGGGTGGCTGGACAAAAAAGTGAACGGCGCGTGGGGTGTTATGCTCGACGATTGCGCCGCCGGAAAATTAGCGGCTCTTTGCCTATGGGGAATACATCACTATGCATTCATTGGTTGAAGAACTCTCGCTACTCCTGCTGAACAAGAACCTCCGCCTTGCAAGTGCAGAATCCTGCACCGGCGGAATGATCGCCGCCGCAATCACGGACCGCGCCGGCTCTTCCGCCCTCTTCGAACGCGGTTTCGTAACATATGCAAACGAAGCAAAAATAGAAGAACTCGGTGTTCAGTCCGCGACCATTGAAACCTATGGCGCGGTGAGCGAGCAGACCGCAATTGAAATGGCGCAGGGTGCGTTGAAAAACAGCCATGCCGACATCGCCGTGTCCGTTACCGGCATCGCCGGACCGGGCGGCGGTACGGATCTGAAACCCGTTGGCCTTGTCTATATTGGAATAGCCCAGCACAACAAAAACGCGATTGCCTACAAGAACAACTTTGACGGAGATCGTCGCAGCATTCGCCAGGCGACAGTTGAAAAAGCGCTGGAGTTACTGATCGAGACCCTGTCCACGCGCGCCGTATAGATCCGCGGCACGCTCTTCGAACGCGCCTACCATGCGCTTCACGACTTCGTTGAAGAACATTCCCGCAAGCGTCTGAAGCGCGATATTGCTGAATTCAAACTCCACCGAAAAATCGATCAGGCACGTATTGTCAGGCTGCCGGATAAACTTCCATCTGTTTTTCAGGTTCTTCAGCGGCCCTTTCAGGTACTCGATATAAATCTCGTCCGGCCTGTCCAGAATTACCTTTGATGAAAACCTCTCGCGAAACATTTTATAGCCGACGACAAGATCTGCATAGAAAACGGAGTCGCTTTCATATCTGTTCACGCGGCTGGCAATACACCATGGCGCAAACTCCTGATACCGCGCGACATCGGCGACCAGATCGAACATCTGCTCCGGACTGTAGGGAAGATGCTTTTGCTCAATATGCTGAAGCATGTCTCGCCTGTTCCCGCGCTCTTGCTTCCAGAACCCATGTCAAGGTGAACGGAAACCAGAAGATAAGCCAATGAATGTGCACGCCAACAACATAATTCGAAAAATTAACCAGGCTTGCCGCAAGGCCGTAACATAGCGTCAGACATGTAAACAATGTCATGTATGTCAAACACCCGTTGTCGCCAATCTCGCGCAGATACTGCCTCACCGCGATCCTGCACATGTTCCCCGCCAAAAGCAGGAAAATGACAAGCCCTATGATGCCGCCGGAATGCGCATGCCCCAAAAGCACATTGTGCGGTGACTTCCATCCACGTTTGAAATCTGCCGCTTCCGGGAAGAAATGCGGCTCTGTTGTGACGCCGTGACCCAGCCATGGCTTTTGCAGAATGCCCTCATAGGCATCTTTCCAAATTCCAAATCTGTAACTGTCCAGCCTGCCTGCAAAAAGCCCCATGTAATCGTCGGACATGAAATACATGCAGACAATCGCCAGAAGACCGGCAACGCCCAGCACCACGGCATACCGGATGTGGCCAAGAAGAAAAATAATTCCCACACATGCCGCAAGCGCCATATACGCGCTGCGTGTCTGGCTGAGGGCGATCAGGAGCAGCAGAACCGCAATCAGGAACGTAAGAAGAATGGCCTCGTTTTGCGATCGTACAGTCTTGGAAATCCCAAGGCATAAAAGCGATAGAATGGCGAATGACAAAAGAAACGCGAAGTGAATGGAGTTCTCGAACCTGCCAAATCCGATCAGGCGCGTTTCCCACTCATGCGGGCCGACACCGTAGAAAACAAGCGCAGCAACGGACCCCCAGGCAACACAAAGAACGCCGAAAGCAATCGGCAGTTTTTCAGGAATTTTAAGATGCGGAATTACGACCGCCAATGAAATGGTAAAGATACCGATAGAGACAACATCCCGAAGAAGCTTGCAGAAATCCTCCGTGTCCCTTTGATCGCTCCATAGGAAAGTGAGGCTGAAATATCCCAGATAAGCCGCAAGAAAACCAAAGCTCCATGTCTTCAGATACGCAGGCAGCTGGGCTCGGAAGTGATATAGCGTATAAAAAAGGAACGGTGACAGAAGATAAAAGACGATCCTGTTACTCGCCGTCGGCAAAACAAGCGCCGTCAGAAACAATATAAGGAAAGGCAATCCGTATTTATGGTCGAGGTAAAAGCGCGCTAAATGTTCCCGCATGGATCAGTACACCGTTGTCGGCCAGCGGTAATCCATCGAGAGCGGCATATCGAACACCTGCTCGATCATGTACTGGCAAACCTTGTCGACCAGGAAATAATCATGGATTTTCTCGCATCCTGTACGGGCGATGCGAACGCGTTCGGAATCATTCGCCGCGTAGTATTTGATCTTGTCGACCAGTTCCTCGTCGCCTTTGTAGGAAATAAAGCTGTCGTCGCCGAGAATATCCTCGAAACGCGGACCTTCCAGAATAAAGCCCAGCATGCCGGATGCCATATACTGGCTCATACGGCCGGAAGCATACAGGTAGTAGTCCTCCGTTTTGTTCATGCACAAGCCCATTTTGGAACGGCCGAGAAGCTCGTAATAAGCCGCGCCGAAAACCTTGCCGTCATTCACGCCTGCCCCGCCGATATGCAGGTTAAGGTCGCCCTTGTTGGCGAGCAGATACTGCACCGTGTCCTGGCGGTGATCGTATTGGTCGCGCAGAACCGAGCCGAGGAAAAGGAAATCAATGTCCGCATCGGGGTTGGCATACGCCCGCTCTGTCTCCAGTGCGGGGTCGACCGGATTTGGAAAAAACGAAACCTTGGTATTCGCATGCGAGAATTGCTTGAGCGGCTCGCCGGCCGTTGTGATGAAAATCGCTTCGACATGCCCGGAACGCTGCTGGATATCACCGCAATTGTCCTTGGAATGCAGCGGATCAACATTGCGGTACATCATGCGTACGCCCGGCACAATGCGGCGGATTTCCGCAAGCGTATCGTTCGTGACGTTCTTGCAGTGGCCAAGGACGATCATATGCGGCTGGTATTTCCGGCAATCGTCGATCAGCTTCTCATTCATGGCTTTCTTGCCGCGGGACTGCGAATGAAAGATGTTTGAATAGCGCGCGACATCGCGGTCGTTGAACATATAGACATTATGCCCGAGGCGGGTAAAACCGTTTACCAGCTTCTGCGGCGTGAAATAGAATTTACCCGCATTCTCAAAACCTTGCGATGTGCCGACGTAAAGGATTCTCATGCTTGGCACACTACCATAAATAACGCGGTTGAAAAGGCTCTATTCGGCGGCCAGGCGTGTGAGTTTTTCTTCTCGCGCCTTGCGCAGACGGGCGAAATCGTCACCGGCGTGATAGGACGAACGCGTCAGCGGTGTTGCGGAAACCATGAGGAATCCTTTTGCCCGCGCCATTTTCTCAAGCTGCTCGAATTCTTCCGGCGTCCAGAAATGCATGACCGGCGCATGTTTCGCCGTCGGCTGCAGATACTGGCCGATCGTGATAAAATCGATGTCCGCCGCGCGCATGTCGTCCATGACTTGCGCGATCTCTTCCTTCGTCTCGCCCAGACCGACCATCAGGCCGGATTTCGTAAAGATCGACGGATCGACATCCTTCACACGTTGCAGCAGGCGGAGAGAGCGGAAATAACGCGCCCCCGGACGGATCGTCGGGTAAAGGCGCGGCACGGTTTCAAGATTGTGATTGAACACATCCGGGCGCGCATGAATGACAGCGTCGATGGAGGAAATAACGCCGCGGAAATCACCCGGCAGAATTTCAATCGTCGTGTCCGGCGCCTTGAAACGGATCGCGCCGATGGTCTTTACGAAATGGTCCGCGCCGCAGTCATCCAGATCGTCACGATCAACGCTTGTGACGACGACATGCTTTAAACCCATTTGCTCGACAGCAACGCCGACGCGCAAAGGCTCATACTTGTCCAGCTCGTTCGGCTTTCCCGTCGCGACGTTGCAGAACGAACAGGCGCGCGTGCATACCTCGCCCATGATCATGAATGTGGCATGCTGCTTCTCCCAGCATTCGCCGATGTTGGGACATCCCGCTTCTTCGCAAACCGTCGTAAGCTTTAAACCTTTGACGGTTGCAAGCGTTTCGGAATAGACCTTCCCTTGCGGCGCCTTGACGCGGATCCAGTCCGGCTTCTTGCCCATCGGGCGGTCCGGATTTTTTTGTTTTTCTGGGTGCCGCTTGGCGCGGTCGAGAAGGTCTGGGTTGTAGGTCATGCTGCCTTTTTACCGAATTGTTCCAAAGCCCGTTCATGTTTGATCAGCTTGACCTGGCTTTCGGCATCCATCGGCATGTTGTTCCACAACATGCTCATCCGTTCCAGCTCGCGCTCATCCAGAATATCCGCGGGTGTTACATCGCAAGTAGTAGCATAAACCACACGCTCGCGAAAAGGCACAACCACTTTATCGTTTTTCATTTTATCACCCTTCGTTTGGTTATTTTCCGCGCTTTTCTTAGCATAATTTGCGGCAATGCACAAAATTATTATGGCTATAAATTATCGCGTAAAATACCAAAGTGCAAAGATGACCAAAAGGATGCCGATAAACAGCCACGGCGACGTCGATTTGTCCGTGCGGTAGCTGAGCCCCGTGCCCGGAATACCCACCGTCTGGCTGATCCCGCCCTTTTTATTGACGTTGATCGTCGCCCCCTTCTTACCGGCCGACAGCGACGACAACCCCCGCTTGCTGATATTAAGTTTCAGCCCCGGAAAATCTTAACCTGTTTTCGAAACCGGAAGCCCATATCACTACCTTTGATGACAAAAAGACTTTTTAACTCTGCCTAATAAACTTGTCTTAAAACCGTTTACAACGCTCAATACTATTTGCTCAAACCAGGGTTCAGAAAAAGGAGAAATGTAGATTTCTTCTATTAAAGCATCTAAGTTTGTTTTTAAATGAATACCTTTAGGATAAAAACCTGCAGAAGCAGGACTTTTAAACGTTAAATTCGTATAAAGTCTCAACTCCTTTTCATACTCATAAAATACACGCTTTGTGCAGATAATATCTCTATCTTCTTTCAAGGTATTATGCATACCTTCTTGATAAAGTATTTTTTCAGCATGAATTATTGGCTTATATTCTATAAATGCTTTTTTTAATCTTCCAATCGTAGAGCGTATTGCTACTCCCTCGCCTTGATTTGAAAGATAAATCTTCCAAAGAGCGTATGATTCACTATCACTTAAAGACCAACAGTTTAAATATGTGCGTTTACGCAGTTTAGTGCTGCAATCATTCCAACGTGTAGGCCAATCAATCTGATCAATATATTTTTTTGTTCTAGATATTTTTCTGTTTCAGGAAAAAGAGCCATATCATACTTATCAGGCATTAACGAAGCCTGACAAAAATATGAACTATTTCTATTCATAAGGTCTATAAACTTTGTGAGGCTCAGATATCTCCAAACAATCTTCTCATCCAACAGGTCATCGCTAGTAATCAATGCCATTTTGTAATTTCATCTAAAAATGGATCGCCTTGCCATACGCCGATAGCACGCTCTCATGCATCATTTCCGACAATGTCGGGTGCGCGAACACGGTGTGCATAAACTCCGCTTCGGTCAGCTCGTTCGTCTTGCCGATCACATAGCCCTGGATCATCTCCGTCACTTCCGCGCCGATCATATGTGCGCCGAGCAACTCGCCCGTTTTCGCATCGAAGATCGTTTTAACGAGGCCTTCCGGCTCACCAAGCGCGATTGCCTTGCCATTGCCCACAAACGGGAACTTGCCGACCTTGATATCAAGGCCTTTTTCCTTCGCGGCTTTCTCCGTCATACCAACGCTCGCCACTTGCGGGTGGCAGTACGTGCATCCTGGAATATTGGATTTCACCATAGGGTGAACATCTTTTTGTCCGGCAATTTTCTCGACGCAGATCACGCCTTCATGCGATGCCTTGTGCGCCAGCCATGGCGCGCCCGTAACATCGCCGATCGCATACACGCCCGCTTCGCCTGTTTTGAGATAGCCGTCCGTAACAATATGGCCGCGGTCAAGCTTCACGCCCGGCACGTTTTCAAGCCCGATATTCTCGGTGTTCGCCGTAATACCCACGGCCATGATGACACGGTCGGCCGTAATCTTTTCAACCTTGCCGCCCACTTCAACATGAACGGTTACGTTGTTCGCGCCTTTTTCGATCTTCGACGTCTTCGCGCCGAGGAGGATCTTCATCCCCTGCTTCTCGAACGCCTTTTTCGCCATGCCGGAAATCTCTTCGTCTTCCACCGGCATCACGCGGTCCATCATCTCGATAACTGTTACTTCCGCGCCGAGGGTGCGGTAGAACGATGCAAACTCGATCCCGATCGCGCCAGACCCGACAACGACCAGTGATTTCGGCATGAAGTCGGGTACCATCGCCTCGCGGTACGTCCAGACAAGTTTGCCGTCAGGCTCCAATCCCGGAATCTGGCGCGCCTTCGCGCCCGTTGCGATGATGATATGCTTGCCCGAAATTTCGTCGATCTTCTTGCCGTCCTTGGACAGCTCGACCTTACCCTTGCCGAGCAATTTGCCGTACGCATCGAACACGGCGACCTTGTTCTTCTTCAGTAGGTGGCCAATCCCGCCCGAAAGCTGCTTTGCCACGCCGCGCGACCGCTCGACGATTTTCTTGATATCGAACGACACGCCCGTAGCGGAAAGCCCATACGCATCTGCATGTTTCATAAGGTGGTAAACCTCTGCGGAGCGGAGCAGAGCCTTCGTCGGAATGCATCCCCAATTAAGGCAGATGCCGCCCAGATGGTTGGCTTCTACCACGGAAACCTTCATACCCAGCTGCGCCGCGCGGATCGCCGCAACATAACCGCCAGGGCCGCCGCCAATGACCACAACATCGAAATTCTTATCGCTCATACTATCCTCTAATCACTTTCAAAAGGTCTTCCGTCTTGTATTCCGGCGTGTCATGCGCCAGATAGCCATGTCCGGGCCACGCAACATCGTAGTCATCCATGATAATCGTGCCCCGCGCACCGATGGCGGCATCGAATTTCTGCGTGTCGGACAAACGCAGCAGCTCGTCCCGCTCGACCACGACATAGCTGATCTTGACTTTCTCCGGCAGCGCCGCGGCGCGGGCAGGCAGAAGGCCGTACATCTTTTTCAAACCGTCCACGACATCGAACGCGTTGTTGAGCGTCACCTTCTCCGTGATCCGCGCAACCATCAGATATTCCGGCTTCCACAGGCGCATGATTCCGTCTTCGGTGCCGTCATCGATGCCTTGCGCACCTGCGTACAGGATCACATGCTCGACTTTCCCGATCGGCGCGCCGCTTTCCGTCATTGACCACAATGCGGCCAGGGCGCCAAAACTGTTTCCGATGATATGGATTTTGTCATACGCGCCGTCAAGCTGGCGCAGCGCCTCAAGAGGCTCCGTCAGCCATTCGTCGATCGTTGCCGCGCCGCCGCCCAGATGCGTTTCACCGCGTTCCCGTGCCTGCATCATACGCGCGCCGTTGTTCACCATGACGGGCGCAAGCGCGCCGGACAGCTTCGTACCCTTGTGCTTGATGACGTAGACGGCATAGCCGAGCTCGGCAAAGGCCGCGGCATGGCGCTGCTCGAACACGGTCCCGCCCATACCCGGAAATCCTGGGCAGAACAGAATGGCCTCGCGCGTCTGTGCATCAGGCTCGAACGCCTGCGCCTCCACGCCCTTCCATATGCGCCATGAAACTTTCATAACGGATCAGCAGTTGCCTTTTTTGGCCTGTCCGGGCGGGCAGAAACCGCCGTTGCCGTCATTGACATGGACATGCTGTTTGCCATCGCGGTACGTGGCATTGCACGCGGAAACGGACAGCACGACGAACAAAGAAAGAAGCACATATTTCATGACTATACCTTTCTGTTAAAGCAGCATTGTTGCCGGATTTTCGATGAAGCGCTTCACGTATTGCAGGAACTCCGCACCGACCGCGCCGTCAACCGTGCGGTGGTCCGTCGAAAGCGTACAGGACATGAAGTTTCCGATTTTTATCTGGCCGCCATCAACATACGGACGCTCCTGACCCGCGCCAACGGCAAGGATGCAGCTCTGCGGCGGGTTGATGATTGCCTGGAAATTCGTGATACCGAACATGCCGAGGTTGGAAACGGTGAACGATCCGCCCTGGAATTCTTCCGGCTTCAATTTGCCGTCACGCGCGCGCTTGGCAAGGTCATTGACTTCGCCCGAAATCGCGGCGAGGCCTTTTTCTTCCGCACGCTTCACGATCGGCGTCATCAGGCCGTTTGGCGTGGCAACGGCAACGGAAATGTCCGCATGCTTGAACTGCTGGATAAACTGCTCACCCCACGACACGTTCGCAGCTGGATAGGCCTTCAGCGCCATGGCACAGGCCTTGACGACAAAGTCATTGACCGACAACTTGTAGGCAGGGTCCTTGCCAGCCGCCTTGTTCAGCGTCTCGCGCACTTTCATCAGCTCGTCGATCTGGCAATCGATGGTCAGGTAGAAATGCGGCACGGTCGTTTTGGATTCGACCAGACGCTTCGCCGTAATGCGCTTGATATTGTTAACCGGAACCTCGGTGTAAATCTGGCCAAACCCGTTGATCTTTTCATCGCCGGACAAGGCAGGCGCGGAAGATGCGGCGGAAGCGGACGGCACGGCACCCGCCTTAGCACCTTCGATATCCGCCTTCACGATACGGCCGTGCGGGCCGGAGCCTTTGACGCTTGCAAGATCGACGCCCTTGTCTTTCGCAATACGTTTCGCCAGCGGTGTTGCAAAAATGCGGTCGCCCTTGTTCTGCGAAACAGGAGCAGCAGCCGTTGGTGCAGAAGGAGCTGCGGCAGGAGAAGCAGGCGCAAGCGCTTGTGCCTTGGCAGGCGCGGGAGCGGCGGAACCACCTTCCTTGATCGCGCTGGCATCTTCACCCTCTTCCAACAGGATAGCGATCAGCTCGTTAACCTTAACGGCCTGCGTGCCAGCGGGAATCAGGATTTTGCCGATGACGCCCTCGTCCACCGCTTCGACTTCCATCGTCGCCTTGTCGGTTTCGATCTCGGCGATCACTTCACCGGCTTTGACCGTATCGCCCTCTTTTTTGTGCCATTTGGCAAGGTTGCCTTCCGTCATGGTCGGGGACAAAGCGGGCATAAG